>DASQCY010000435.1:0-3705 GCA_035634495.1 Allostellaceae bacterium | reverse complement strand
GGCGTTGAGTTCTGGAACCGCGATGCAGCCGGCGACCACCGCACGGACCAGCCGGATCGTGGTGTCGCTGCCCGGTGCCCAAGCCTCGATGTCGGCCTCGTCGGACACCGTCGCCGGGACGACCTCGGCATGCGAGCGGGTCATGTTGACGGCCATCGCGCGGCGCACGCCGGCGAGCGGCTCGGCCGGGCCGGCGTCGGTCAGCGTGCGCGCCGCGCGCTCGACATCTGCACTGGTTACGCTACCACCGGGGCCGCTCGCCGCGACGATCTTCAGATCGACACCGAGCCGCTGTGCCAATGCCCGCACCGCGGGCGTCGCTCTGACGGCGGCGGCTCCCGCGGGCGCCGCTTCGGTGGGCCGGGCAACTGGCGCGATAGCGGCGGCGAGTTCGCCGACCACCGTGCCGGTGTCGGCGCGCGGGCCTTCGTCGAATTCGACTAGGGCGGCGCCGACCTTGACTCGCTCGCCCGGCTGAGCGCGGAGCCGGGCGATCCGGCCGGATTGCGGCGACGGCACTTCGACCACCGCCTTCTCGGTCTCGACCGAGACGAGCGGCTGGTCGGCCACGACATGATCGCCTTCGGCGACATGCCAGGCGACGAGCTCTGCCTCTTGCAGGCCTTCGCCGAGATCAGGGAGGACAAAAATGCTCATGGCTTTATTGATACGCCAAGACCCGCCGCACCGCGGCAAGGATGCGGGCCTCGCTCGGTAGATAATGTTGCTCGAGCCGCGGCAGCGGCATCACCGTGTCCCAGCCGGCGACCCGCTCCACCGGGGCGAGCAGCGAAACGAGCCCGCGCTCGGCGATCCTCGCGGCGATCTCGGCGCCAAATCCGCCGGTTAGCGGCGCTTCGTGGACGATGACGCAACGCCCGGTCTTCGCGACCGATTCGAGGAGGCTGTCGGTGTCGAGCGGCTTCAAGGTCGCGACGTCCACGACTTCGGCGCTGATCCCCTCCCCCGCCAGCGTGTCGGCAGCAGCCAGCGTCTCCTTGATCATCGCCCCCCAGGTCACGAGCGTGATGTCCGCGCCCTCGCGCAGCACAAAGCAGCGGTCGAGCGGCAATGCCGCACCGTCGTCCTCGACCTCCTCGCGCGCGGCACGGTAGAGCCGGGTCGGTTCGAGAAAGACGACCGGATCGGGGTCGCGGATCGCGGCTAGCAGCAGGCCATAGGCGCGCGCCGGCGAGGACGGGATCACGACGCGCAGACCCGGAACGTGGGCAAACATCGCCTCCGGGCTCTCGGAATGGTGCTCGATCGCGCGGATCCCGCCACCCGCCGGCGACCGCACGACCATCGGGCAGCTGAGCCGCCCGCGCGTCCGGGTGCGCAGGCGCGAGGCATGGTTCACCAGCTGGTCGATCGCCGGGTAGATGAAGCCGGTGAATTGGATCTCCGCGACCGGTCGGAAGCCCTGCGCCGCGAGCCCCACCGACAGCCCGGCAATCGCGTTCTCGGCGAGCGGCGTGTCGAGGACGCGGTCCGCCCCGAACCGCTTCAGGAGCCCATCAGTCGCGCGGAACACGCCACCTTCGGCCGCAACGTCTTCGCCGAGGACGAGGACGGTGGCGTCCTCGTCCATGGCGCGGGCGAGCGCCAAATTGACGGCTTGGACGAGGTTGATCTCGGGCACCGCCGTCACTCCTGCGCCATCTCGAGCGCCGCGCGGCGTTGCTCTACGAGGTCCTTGGGCAGGGTCTGGTAGGTAAAATCGAAGATCGTCTCCGGTGCCTGCGGCGGGGTTGCGAGATAGGTTTCGGCCGCTTTGTCGACCGCCGCCGATACCTCGGCCAGCAGCCTCTCTTCGTCCCTTTTGGCCCACATGCCGCGCCCGACGAGGTGGTTTCGCGATCTGGTGATCGGGTCTTCTCCCCAGTGGGGGCTAACGTCGGTGTCGCTACGATAGCGGCGGGCATCATCGGCCGTGGTGTGGTCGCTCAACCGATAGGTCAGCGCTTCGATCAAGTGCGGCCCACCACCTGACCGCGCCTTGGCGACGGCGCGAGCGACGGCCTCGCGCACCGCGATCACATCGTTGCCGTCGACCTGCTCGCCTTCGATACCGGCGGCGATCGCCTTTTGTGCCAAAGTCTCGGCCGCGGTTTGCTGAGCGACCGGGACCGAGATAGCCCAGCGGTTATTGTTGATGACGAAAACGAGCGGCAAATGCCACACGCCGGCGATGTTGAGCGCCTCGGCGACATCGCCCTTCGAAGTGGCGCCGTCGCCAAAGGCGCAGACCGCGACCCGCTCCTGATGCCTCAGCTTGAAGGCGAGCGCGACACCGACCGCGTGCGGGGCGTGGGTCCCAACCGGCACACAGATCGGAAAATCCTCGCGTGCCGCGGCAAAGTCGCTGCCCCGCTCGTCGCCGCCCCAAAACAGGAAGAGCTCGACAAGGCTGACCCCGCGCCACAGTTGGGCGCCATGCTCGCGGAAGCTCGGCAGGAACACGTCATCCTTGCGCATCGCGGCGGCGATCCCGATGGCCACCGCCTCCTGACCCAACGCCGAAGGAAAGGTGCCGAGCCGGCCCGTCCGCTGCAAAGCGACCGCCTTGGCGTCAAAGGCGCGCGCCAACACCATCGCCCGATAGAGAGCCACCAGCTCGGCCCGGTCGGCGGCAAAATCCGGCAGCCGGCGAAGCGCATTGCCTTTGGGGTCGAGAAACCGGCTGTAGCGGATCTCGAACCGGGCGACCGTAGCGGTGTCGGGTTCACATGCCGCCTCGGCTAGGTCGGGCAGTTCGGCGATTTTTTCCGCGGACGGCATCTCACACTCAAATGTAATTTGCGCTTGTTGATATGTGGTAACGCTCGCCGCGGAGCGATAGCTCCCCGTCAGGCTCCAGCTGACCCCTCGTATACCCTGACGGCCCTAAAAAGCCCTTTCAGACACCTTTGCTGTCAGCGCTTGAGAGCCCGCCTCGGCGTCCCTGGTGGTTCCGTGATGCTTCCTTGTTCGGCGGATTCGGTTCCCTGTTCGGCCGATTTAATTCCCTGTTCGGTTGTTTAGGGAATTTGCCTAAGGGCTTGACGCAATAACAAGGGGTTGCGGGCGCGGTTTCGCCGGCTCACCAGGGCGCAAGCGCGATCTTCCGAGTATTTTCCCGCTTCGCAGGGATTTGTCGGCTCCGCCGCGCCGGCCGAAAGCTCGCCCGGGCTTTGCAAGCTGGGTCAAATTGGCGGAGAATCCGGCAGGGCGGGACGGCTTCCGCTTGTCCCGTCCATTCTCCCGGAGCGTGGCGACGAGGACGCCGAAGATGCCGGACAGGCTATACGATTACCTCATCGTCGGCGCCGGATCGGCCGGCTGCGTGTTGGCCAACCGGCTCAGCGAAGACCCGGACGCGCGGGTGCTGCTGCTCGAGGCGGGAGGCTGGGATCGCGATCCGTGGATCAGCATACCGCTCGCCTGGGGCCGGATGCTGCGGCAGCGCAAGCATGACTGGGGCTACTTCGCAGAACCCGAAGCGACGATGGACGGGCGCCGGGTCGAGTGCGCGCGCGGCAAGGTGATCGGCGGCTCTTCCTCGATCAACGCCATGGCTTATGTGCGCGGCCACCGCGGCGATTACGAGCGCTGGGCGGAAGCGGGGTTGACGACCTGGTCCTATGCTCATGTGCTGCCCTATTTCCGCCGCCAGGAATGCTGGGAGGGAGGTGCCGGCACCTATCGCGGCGGGGACGGGCCGCT
>DASQCY010000434.1:0-3224 GCA_035634495.1 Allostellaceae bacterium | reverse complement strand
GGGGTGGTTGCGTCCGACCGCGAACTCGGCCGATACTGCCGCCTCCTTAGCCCCGGCGCGCACGAGCCCGGCCTCCGCCCGGCGGCCGAGCGCCAGGCCCAGCGCGTCCAACAAGATCGACTTGCCGGCGCCGGTCTCGCCAGTCAGCACGCACAGCCCCGGGCGAAAGGCCAGCGTCAGCCGATCGATCAACACGACATCGCGAATGGTCAGCCCGAGCAGCATTCCGCCGATGATACAGGTTCCGAGTTTGCCAGCGGCACGGGAAAATACTGCGAAAATCGCGATTGCGCGCCTGAAAGCCGGGCAAACCGCGCCGGCAAGCCATTGGTATTGCAGCAGACCATCGGGCAAATTCCCTTAGCGGGCGAACAGGGATTTAATTCGGCCGAACAGGGAAGCCCCAGGGAACCACCACGGAAGCGCCGCGATGAACCGCCCAGATCCGCAGTTCGGGGTTCGCCGGCCCGGCGTTCGTTATTCGGAAAGGCCGGGGGCGTACGCCATCATTCGCGCGAGCGGCGACCGACTGGCGTTGGTCCCTGGCAAGTGCGGGCGGCTCTTCCTGCCCGGCGGCGGGATGCGGCCGGGCGAGCACCCGGGAGACGCGTTGCTTCGGGAGATCGTCGAGGAGATCGGTTGGCGCGCCCGCATCCTCGACACCATAGGGCGCGCCACCCAGTTCGTGGCGACCGAGGGCGAAGGCTGTTTCGCCATTGAGGCGACGTATTTCCGAGCCCGCCTATCGAGCGGCTGGCAATTCCGTGCGAACACGAGATTGTCTGGTTGCCGACCGCGACCGTCGTGACCTCGCTGGCTCGCGAAAGCGATGTCTGGGCGATTTCGCGGGCCTGCGAATCAGATGCTATCTTGCGCTAAGGCATTATGACCGCACGCAAGCCGGACCTCTATCGCGAGCTCGCCGAGCAGCTCCGAGGATTGCTCGCCGGCGAGACGGACCGGACCGCCAACGCCGCCAACATGGCCGCACTGATCTATCACGGCCTCCCCGAACATCAACTGGGCTGGTTTTTATTTTCGTCGAGGTCAGGAGCTGGTGCTCGGGCCGTTCCAGGGCAAGCCGGCCTGCGTACGGATCCCGCTCGGCAAGGGCGTCTGCGGCGTCGCGGCGTCACGGGCCGCGACGGTTCTGGTCCGCGACGTGCACGATTTCCCGGGCCATATCGCTTGCGATCCGAATTCACGCTCCGAGCTGGTCGTGCCGCTGCTCCCCGTCCTCGCGGGAATGGCCGGGGAGGTCCTAGGCGTGCTCGACCTCAACAGCCCGCTGCTCGCCCGCTTTGACGCGATGGACCAAGCGGGCTGCGAACAGCTGGTGGCACTCTTCGTCGATCACCATCATCGATATGCAGGATAGAGGGAGGAGAGCCTATGCAATCCGCGTCCTCGGGGGCCGCGATCAGCCCGCATCTGCTGGTCCGGCAAGACTGGCTCGACCGACGCCGCGAGGAGATCATCGAGCCCGAGCTGCCGATCGTCGACCCGCATCATCACCTGGTCGAGCGACCCGAGACCGGCCGCTATCTGCTGCCGGACCTCCTCGCCGACACCGGCAGCGGACACAACGTCACGGCGACCGTCTATCTCGAATGGCTGTCGATGTACCGCGCCCAGGGACCCGTCGAGCTGCGCCCTGTCGGCGAGATCGAGTTCGCCAACGGTGTCGCGGCGATGGCAGCAAGTGGCACGTACGGGACGACCAAGGTCTGCGCCGGCATCGTCGGCTACGCCGATCTGGCGCTCGGCGCCACGGTCGAGAAGGTGTTGGAGGCGATGATCCAAGCCGGCGGCGGCCGCTTCCGCGGCATCCGCTTCATCACCGCCTCGCATCCCGACCAAGCAGCCTGGGGATCGGCGATCATCCGGCCCGCGGGTCTACTGATGGACCCGAAGGTGCGCGAGGGCTTCGCCCGGCTCGCCCCGCTCGGCCTCAGCTTCGACGCGTGGATGTACCACACCCAGCTCGGCGAACTTATCGACCTGGCGCACAGCTTTCCCGAGACACCGATCGTGCTCGATCATGTCGGCGGGACGATCGGCCTCGGCCCGTATGCCGGCAAGCGCGACGAGGTGTTCGCCGCGTGGAGTGGGAAGATCCGCGAGCTGGCGGCCTGCCCGAACGTCCATATCAAGCTCGGCGGGCTCGGCATGCGCATGTTCGGCTTCACCCATCATTTGGGCGATTTGCCGCCAAGCTCGGAGGAACTGGCCGCCGCGTGGCGGCCCTATATCGAGACCTGCATCGCCGCCTTTGGCCCCGAGCGCGCGATGTTCGAGAGCAATTTTCCGGTCGATAAGGGCAGCTGCGGCTATGCGGCGCTGTGGAACGCCTTCAAACGCATCGCCGCCGGCTGCTCCGCAGCAGACAAAGCCGCACTCTTCGCCGGCACCGCGACCAAGTTCTACCGGCTGGGATAGATCGGATTCGGACGAAGCAAGGCAGGGGACCATAGATACTTAGACAATTGCTTCTAGATATTATGAATACTTCAAGAAATTTGTCATTTGCAGACTTTCAGCCGGCCCGCCGGAGCCGAAACCGACACAGCATCTAGATCGATCGGCAACAACCGGCCCCCCACCCCGTGACTTGCCTCCCCTCCTCAAGAGCGAACAACGGCCCGGTAGCAGTTTCTAAAAGTGCGACGTCCCCAGGCTCGTTCGCTTCCAAGCCGCGTCATACACGCAGTTCCCAACCGACCGAGCTCTGAGAACATAATTGGAATCAATTTGTCCCTGGAACGTTTGGCCGATCTCGCTCCGCATCGCCAATGTGCCATCCGGACTGACATATCCCTGAAACGTGGAATTGACTCTACCGTTATTTACCTGGAGCTGCGCGAGACCTTTGCGAATGATCACAGCCTGTGCCACCGCCAATGTTGCGTCAGACCCGGCACTTCAGCGATCCGAGCCGCGCAGCGTATTTTGCAGGACTCCATGCCGCGCAAGCCTTGATCTTCGAGACGACCGGCCGAGTACGAAAAAGACATTCCACCGTGCCAGGCGAGTTTGCGGGGCTGGTCAGAGATGATTACGAAGCCGCGGGGAACGGATGGGGGTCCGGCCACTCGCCGAACACCGCCGTGTGGGTGACGAGCCCGCTGTCCTCGCGCCACACATGGAGCTGATAGCCGGGCGGTTCGTACATGAACCGCAGCGGCGCCTCAGCGGTGAGGTCAAGGCGAAGCTGGGCCCCCGTG
>DASQCY010000433.1:0-9073 GCA_035634495.1 Allostellaceae bacterium | reverse complement strand
AACGAATTGTTATGTTGGCCATGATCGGGTGATGCCAAGCGGCGATCCGAGGATTTTGGGGCTTCCCTGCCGGTTCCCTGCCACGCCTTCGATTTTTGCCGTAGTCGTGACCCAAGTCTATGATTGCACGCGATTTTTCGGCGTCGAGGGAGTCCGAAAAAATTTTTTCCCTGAGTTTCCCGTAGCGGCAGGGAACGGTGTCGCTCGTCAGCGAAGCGCTGCGGCGATGTTGCCGCCGTCGACCGTGGTCGCGTCGGCGGGGGTCTCGAGCGCCACCGCATGGTGCTGAAAGGCGTGCGCCACGTTCTCGGCCGTCACCTCGCGCGCAGGCGGGGGGGCCCGGGGCTCAAGAACACCCTGATCCAGTGCACCTGGGCGGCCGCCCGCAAAAACGGCAGCTATCTCCAAGCGCAGTTCCAGCGCTTGCGCTCCCGACCCGCCACGAAAAGGACGATCGGCGCCCTCGCCGCCCCGATCCTCACCGCTGCCTATCATATGCTCAAGCATGGCACCCTCTACCACGATCTCGGCCCGAACACTTCGACGGCCGGGCCAAGACCGTTCAGACCGGGGCGCCTGATCACTCATCTCCACAAACTCGGTTATGCCGTCCGGATAACCCTCTAGCGGGGTGACCCGAGACCTGTCTCTTTCTAGGATGGGGCGATGGCGTCCGATGTCATCGATCTTAGGGACTTCTACCGGACCGGGCTTGGCCAGGTCGCGCGACGAATGATCCGCCGCGCGGTCCAACGCATATGGCCCGATTTGCGGGGAATGCGGGTTCTCGGGGTGGGTTATGCCACACCGTTCCTGACGGCAATTTCACCCGAGACAGAGCGTACCGTGGCTCTAACGCCGGCGTCGCTCGGCGTGCTCGGCTGGCCTTCGGAGGGACCCAATCTAGTCACCCTCGCCGACGAGGGGGAGCTCCCCTTCGCCGACTATTCGATCGACCGGGTCCTGATCGTCCATGCCGTTGAAACGAGCGAGCAAATCGGGCCGATGCTGAAGGAGATCTGGCGGGTCCTCGCTGGTGGCGGGCGGCTGTTGATCGTCGCACCGAACCGCCGCGGCATTTGGGCCCGCCTCGACCGCACGCCATTCGGATCCGGCCGGCCTTACACGATGTCTCAGTTATCGCAGCTGTTGCGCGACGAACTTTTCACCCCGATTGGATCCGACACGGCGTTGTTTATCCCGCCGCTCCGCAAGCGGATAATCCTGCGCTCGGCGCCGGCCTGGGAGCGGATCGGCAAGCGCTGGTTCCCCACTTTTGCCGGCGTCGTGCTGATCGAGGCGACAAAACAGATCTATGCCAAGCCTGCGGCGGTGCGCATGCCCCGCCGCCGTCTCGTCTATACCCCGGCGCCGCACGGACTATCCCGGTGATCCGGTCTTGGCGGCGTGTTTCAGATACGCCGGCCCACCGCCTGGGCTGCCGCGTTTGTCTCGCCCCGGTTCTCCGACAGCACGAACACACCCTGTTCGGCGAGCAAATTTGCCAAGCTCCCACGGGGATCGAGGGAATAGGGCTGCCCATACCGGTCGAGGGTGACGCTGCGCTCGACGCGAACCCCAATCTCGTCGCACATCGCGACGAAATCGCGGATCGTGCAGAGATGGATATTGGGCGTTTCGTACCACGGATGTGCGAGAAGATGTGACATCGGCATCCGGCCACAAAACAGAAGGTGCAGCCGAATTCGCCAGAAGCCGAAGTTCGGGAACGAGACGATGGCACGCCGGCCGATGCGGACGAGGGTCTCGAGTACCTTCCGCGGCTGTCGCGTCGCCTGCAGGGTCTGGCTCAGCACTACGACGTCGAATGCGCCGGTGGGGTAGGCTTCGAGATCACGATCGGCGTCGCCTTGAATAACCGAAAGCCCATGGCCAACGCACGAGTTTACCCCCGACTGGCTCAGCTCCATGCCCCGGCCGTCAACATTCTTGTGCCGCACGAGATGGGCGAGCAGCGCCCCATCGCCGCAGCCGATGTCCAGCACGCGGGCGCCAGGATCGATCATTTCCGCGATGAGCCTCAGGTCACGACGGAGCTCCCCCGGAGCACTGTCCAGCGCTCGCGGGTGCACCTCAGCGCAGCCAAAGTTCAGCGCGCTACTCCTGTTCGACACAGCTATCACCACGAGCGGGTCAGGCCGCGGTGCTCGGCACAACCGCTCAAAAAGCCGCGCAGCGTTTCGAACAGTTCGGGCTCGTGCAGCAGAAAGGCGTCGTGCCCGTTGTCGGTTTCGATCTCGACAAAGCTGACATTGGCGGCCGCGGCGTTCAACGCGTGCACCAGTTCTCGACTCTCGGATGTCGGGAACAGCCAGTCGCTTGTGAAGGAGATGATGCAGAAACGCGAGTGAGTGCCCTTGAAGGCACTCGATAACGACCCTCCGTGCTCGATGGCAAGATCGAAATAATCCATTGCCCGGGTGATGTAGAGATACGAATTCGCGTCGAAGCGGTCGACAAAAGTACTGCCCTGGTGGCGCAGATAGCTTTCGACCTGGAAATCGGCGTCAAAGCCGTAAGTGACGGCGTGGCGATCTTGCAGGTTACGTCCGAACTTGCGGTGCAGCGCCGCCTCCGAGAGATAGGTGATGTGGGCCGCCATGCGAGCGACCGCCAAGCCGCGGATGGGCTGTCGGCCGAGGCTCAGGTAACGTCCGCCGGCCCAATCCGGGTCGGCCATGATGGCTTGCCGCCCGACCTCGTGAAAGGCGATGTTCTGAGCGGAGTGGCGCGCCGCGGCGGCGATCGGCACCGCGGCGAAAACGCGTTCAGGATAGCTCGCAGCCCATTGCAGAACCTGCATGCCGCCCATCGATCCGCCGGTCACGCAGAACAAGCTGTCAATCCCGAGATGGTCCAGAAGCCGCTGCTGAGCGCGGACCATGTCATGCACGGTGATCACCGGGAACGACAATGCCCAGGGCTCACCCGTCTCCGGGTTGATGTCTTGTGGACCGGTCGTCCCCATGCAGCCGCCGAGCACGTTGGCACAGACAATGAAGAACCGGTCGGTGTCGAGCACCAATCCGGGGCCGACCATTGTTTCCCACCAACCGGGCTTGCCGGTGATCGGATGGGGATCGGCAACGTACTGGTCCCCGCTCAACGCGTGACAGACTAAGACGGCGTTAGACCGATCCGGGTTGAGTGTGCCATAGGTCTGGTACGCGATAGTGAACGGGCCAAAATCGATCCCACAGTCCAGCCGCAGGGGCTCGCGCACGAGCAAACGGTGCCCCGGCCAATCTTGGTCCGAACGCGCGCGGAGGCGGGGTGAGATCAAAGCCGACATCTAAACTGACGCCATTGGAAGGCGGTCGACCGCACCCTCAATCGAGCGGCCGCCGGTTCCCGATTCGGGGGCGCTAGGTAGGGATCTGAAGTGTGGCATGTCAACGTTTTCTTTGATTTCGCCCGGTCGCGACTCTAGTACTATGCGCCCCTAGAGCGAAGACACCATGCTCCCGACCCCGTCCGATCTCGAAGAATTGCGTCGCAGCCTCGACGAGATCGACGACAAGTTGCACGACCTTTTGATCAAACGGGCGGAGGTCGTCTCGGTGGTGGCGACGAGTAAGAGGGAGGGCAATCTGGCCGCCTTCCAGCCGGGACGCGAGGCGCAAATCATCCGCCGGCTGGTCGATCGGCACTACGGAGCTTTTCCGGTGGCGACGCTCGTTCGCATGTGGCGCGAGATGCTCGCGGCAACCGTGCAGCTGCAATCCCTGTTTGCGGTCGCGGTCTTTGCGCCAATCGAATCACAAGGGTTTTGGGATCTGGCACGCGATCATTACGGCAGCCACACGCCGATGTCGGCCTATCGCTCGATCGGCCAAGTAATCCGCGCCGTCATCGAGGGTCAAGCCTCGGTCGGTGTCCTGCCGATGCCGCAGGAGGGAGAGACCGATCCCTGGTGGCGTCACCTCTTGTCGAAAGATGAGGACGTGCCGCGGGTTGTTGCTCGTCTACCGTTCGGCGCTCGCGGCAATGCCCGCAACGGCGGTGCCGATGCACTCGCGATCGGCCGCGGGATGCAGCAGGAAACGGGTCGGGATCGCGTCTTGCTCGCGACCGAGTCCTCGACGGACATAAGTCGCGGCCAGATCTTCCGGACCCTTTCATCCCTAGGGCTGGTTTGCACCTTCTTCGCGTCTTTCGAGCATTCCGACAGCGCACTTAATCTGATCGAAGTCGACGGATTCGTGCGGATCACCGACCCCCGTCTCGACAGCTTCCGCAGGCAGCTCGGCGGCGCGCTGCGTCGCCTGCTGCCCGTTGGCGGCTACGCGATCCCGCTGTCCGCGACGGCGTTGGCGAAATCCGGTGCCGGTCTTGCACGATGCACCACCGACGCGGCGAGAGGCTGAACGAATGACGACCGCAGCGGGTCCGGCGCCCCGATCGGGTATCCTCGGAATCGCTCCCTATGTCAGCGGCGAGGCAAAGATTGCCGGCGTCGAGCGGCCGATCCGTCTCGCTTCGAACGAAAGCGCACTCGGGCCGAGCGCCAAAGCCGTCGCCGCCTACCGCGCTCTTGCCGGCGAGATCCACCGCTACCCCGACGGGAGCGCCGATGAGCTGCGCGAGGCGCTGGGGCGGCGCCATGGGCTCGATCCGGCGCGCATCGTATGCGGCGCGGGCTCGGACGAGCTGATCACTCTGTTGCTGCGCTCCTTTGTGGGCCCAGGGGAGGAGGTGCTATACAGCCGACACGGCTTCCTGATGTATCCGATCAATGCGCAGGCGGTCGGCGCCACGCCGGTCGCTGCTCCCGAGCGGGCACTCACGACCGATGTCGATGCGCTTTTGGAGAGAGTGACCGAACGTACCCGGTTAGTCTTCATCGCCAACCCGAATAACCCCACCGGCACCTATCTCAGCGCCGCTGAGATCGCACGGCTGCACGCCGGGCTGCCGCCCTCGGTCGTGCTCGCGATCGACGCCGCCTATGCCGAATTCGTCAATCGCAACGACTACGAAGCCGGGGCGGCGCTGGTCGATCGGGCCGATAATGTTGTCATGTTGCGCACTTTCTCGAAGATCTACGCCCTTGCCGGGTTAAGGCTCGGTTGGGCCTTTTGCCCGCCGGCAATTGCCGACATCCTCAACCGAATGCGCAGTCCCTTCAACGTGAACGCACCCGCACTCGCTGCCGGAGTCGCCGCGGTCGAGGACGGTGCGGCGCTCGTTCGTGCTCAGACCCATAACCAGCGCTGGCTCGCATGGTTCTCCGATCGCCTCGTCTCACTCGGCATCACGCTCACCCCGAGTGTGGCCAACTTCGTGCTCGCCCGTTTCCCCGACGATCCGCGCAAGAATGCCGATGCGGTTTTCGCCTTTCTGCGGTCGCGCGGCATCTTGACCCGCAAGATGGGGGCTTACGGGCTACCGCAATTTCTAAGGATCACGATCGGGACCGGCGAGGAGATGGAACGGGTAGCGGTCGCGCTCGGTGAGATCATGGCCTCGCGATGAGCGAACAGCTGTTCGACCGGGTAGCGCTGATCGGGATCGGGCTTATCGGATCCTCGCTCGCACGCGCCCTGCGCCGCGACAGCCCAGACACCTCGATCGTCGCCTGCGCGCGGCGCTCGGAGACATTGGCGACGGTGCGCCGGCTTGAGCTTGCAGACGAGACCACCGACGACCCGGCGACGGCGGTGGCGGGTGCGGATTTGGTGGTGATCGCGACGCCACTATCGGCCTATGCCGAGATCGGGCGGCGGATCGCGCCGGTGCTTCGGCGGGGCGCGATCTTGACCGATGTCGGCTCGGTCAAGCAGGCGGTGATCCGTGACCTGCAACCGCACCTGCCCCCGGAGGTTCATTTCGTACCAGGGCATCCGGTCGCCGGGACTGAGCATTCGGGGCCCGAATCGGGCTTCGCGGAACTGTTTCGCGGCCGCTGGTGCATTCTGATCGCATTGCCCGAGACTGCCTCCGAGGCGGTGGTCCGGGTCGGCCGGATGTGGGAACGGGTCGGCATGCGCGTCGTCACGATGAGCGCGGACCATCACGACAAGGTGCTGGCGGTGACCTCGCATTTGCCGCATCTGATCGCCTATACGATCGTCGGCACCGCGACCGACCTCGAGGACAGCCTCAAATCCGAAGTCATCGAGTTCTCCGCCAGCGGGTTTCGCGACTTCACCCGGATTGCCGCCTCGGATCCAGTGATGTGGCGCGATATCTTTCTCAACAACCGTGAAGCGGTGCTCGAGATCCTGCAGCGCTTCAACGAAGATCTGACCGCCCTGCAACGCGCGATCCGCTGGGGAGAGGGCGATAAGCTAGAGGATCTTTTCACTCGGACACGGGCGATCCGGCGCTCGATCATCGAGGCGAAACAGGCCTGACGGGCGCGACTATAAGGGAGCCAGCTTCCTGCGGTCGCGAAGGAGAAGGCGATGTATGCGGTGATCTTCGAAGTCGAGCCCGAGCCCGACCGCTTGCAGGACTACCTCGACATCGCCGCCCGCCTGCGACCAGAGCTCGAGAAGATGGACGGGTTCATCTCGATCGAGCGGTTCAAGAGTCTGAGCCAAGACGGCAAGATCCTGTCGCTGTCCTTTTGGCGCGACGAGGAGGCGATCGCTCGCTGGCGCCAACAGGAGCAGCATCACGCGGCGCAACGCGCGGGGCGCGACCGGATCTTTCGCGATTACCGAATCCGTGTTGCCGCGGTGGCGCGCGATTACGGCATGTACGAGCGGACGCAGGCGCCGCAGCAACTGCCCAAATAGGCGCGGTCACTCCCAGGCGATGCGCGGCGCCTTGCCGAGCTTCGCCGGGCCGAGGAACATCTGCCCGTTCTGGATCGTGAATGCGGTTTTGATCTCGGGCCTGCCGTCTGGTCCGGCTTTTGCCAGCATCGCCAGCGCCAGCCGCGCGAGGCCGGCGTCCGCGGCGCGCATTCGCCCGCTCTGGACCAATCCGGTCAGGATCTGATCATAGCCTGCGATCGCGCCCGAAAAGCCGCCGATCGGCTGCAGTTCGCGATCGAGCGCGATCGTGCCGCTCGCGGTGGCACCCACCCCACCCCAATTCAGGTGCAGATTGTTGAGCTCGACCGTGCCGCCAGCGTCGCGCCACTCGGCAACCGCTTGAGCCAACTTGCCGCTGGGAACGGCACCCTTGACCGTGATGCCGAATGCTAGCTCGTCGATCGTATCGTTGAGCACCGAGGTCGTGCCCGGAAGCTGCACCTGGCGCAGATCGAGAGCGACCCCGAGGGCCGGATCGACATGCGATCGCGGCGGCTTTGCGGGTAAGATCACCCAGGCGTCGGCCGAGGCGATCGGAACCGCCTCGCCGCCCTCGGCGCTGACGTCCGCTAAGTTTAGCCACAGGCTGGCGCCCGCTTCGCGATCGGCTATGAGCACCCCGGCGGCGGTGTGCACGGCCAGTTTCAGCGGCGGCCGTTCGCCGCCTCCCGCGAGCAACGCGGACAGGCCTGCGGGCGCCATCAGTCGCCAGCTGGTAATATCCCAGGGCCGGGCGCTGGCGGAAAGCGTCGGAATGCGTAGTTCCGGGGATGGTGTCAGACGGCCGTCGCGCAGCACCGCGCTCTCCAGTTCCACCCGGCAAACGAACGGGAAGCCGGCAACACCGATCCTCTCCCAGACGGCGTCGACTCTCTCGGCGCGCTCGGTTTGCGCCCAAGCGGCGATACCATCGGTAACCCATCTCGCGACGACCAGCCAATAAGCGCTATAGCCGCCGAGCAAAACCAGCAACAGGACAACGACGACGAGGCCGAAACGCGGCGGACGGCGCATGGCTGAGTTATAATGACCTCATTCGATCACCGCCAGCGGCCGGCGACATGCGCAGGACAATATGCTCGACCGAACACCCGAATTCGCCCCTGCCGATCCGATGCCGCCGGATATCGCGGCGCTGCGCGACAGCGTCGAGCCGGTGTGGATCTTCGCTTATGGCTCGTTGATGTGGGACCCTGATTTTCCCCATGCAAAGAGGGAGACGGCGTTGCTGCGCGGCTACCATCGCAGCTTTTGCCTCTACTCCTACGATTACCGGGGAACCCGGGAACGGCCCGGGCTGACCCTCGGTCTCGACCGCGGCGGGGCTTGTCGGGGGATCGTGCTTCGCCTTCCGCCCGAAGCGCTCGCCGGGGCGATCGATCGCCTGTGGGCGCGCGAGATGACAGCACCGCGGGTTTACGACATGCGGCTGCTGCCGGTGCGGACCGCATGCGGCAATGGGAAGGCCTATGCCTTCACGGTGCGCCGCGACCATCCGGACTACGCCGGGCGGTTGTCGCCCGACGCAACCGCCCAGATCATCGCAGGTGCGGTCGGCCGCCGCGGCGCCTGCCGCGACTATCTCGCCGGCACCGTGCGCCATCTCGCCGCGCGCGGGCTCATCGATAGGCAGCTCACCCGGCTCGCTGCGCGGGTCGAAGCGCTCGCCGCGGCGACCGATTAGCGGCCATTTCCCTGGTCTACGGGAAGATACTGGCAAAACCCGCTCCGGCGCCCTGCGGGGGCCGGTTTAACGTCGCCAAGTCTTTGGAATCCCGCAGATCGTTCGGCAAATTCCCTAAGCGGTCGAACAGGGAATTTAATTGGCCGAGCAGGGAACCGATTTCGCCCTAACAGGGAAGCACCACGGAACCCGCATACGAGCTGCGTCTATCCCGAAGGGATCGGCAGCCACGGCCTCCTCGACCTTGTGCTCGCGCCCGCGGGTCAGGGCCGCGCGTTGAGCGCATGCTTCTTGAGGTGGTGGCGGAGCTGATCGTAGGTGAGGCCGAGCGCGGCAGCGGTGCGGCGCTGGTTGAAGTGGTTCGCCGCCAGCGCCTCGGAGAGGAGCTTCTGCTCATAGGCCGAGACCCGGCCGAGGAAATCGCCTGGCGCCGAGGGCTCGGCGGCGGGTAGCGGCGGTGGCGCGGCCGCCGGGTTGGCCGGGCGGTGCGGCGAGCCAAAAGCGTCGAAGACGATGTCGTCGATCGGCGCGTCCGGGCGCGGCCAGCGATAGAGGCTGCGCTCGACGACATTCTTGAGCTCGCGCACATTGCCGGGCCAGCGAT
>DASQCY010000432.1:0-2412 GCA_035634495.1 Allostellaceae bacterium | reverse complement strand
GCCAAGAGGCTGCGGCCGAGCGGCGCATAAGCGACAAAGGAAATGCCGAGGTCGCGCGTCAGCACGCGCGTCTCGGTCGCCTCCTCGCGATAGAGCAGCGAGAATTCCATTTGGACCGCGGCGAGCGGGTGGGTCGCATGGGCCCGGCGAATGCGCTCCGGCCGCGCCTCGCACAACCCGAGAAACCTGACCTTGCCCTCCTCGACGAGTCGGGCCATGGCACCCACGGTCTCCTCGACCGGCACCGCCGGATCGACCCGGTGCTGATAGTAGAGGTCGATGACCTCGACGCCGAGACGCTTCAGGCTCGCCTCGCAGGCCTGCGCGATATAGGCCGGGCTGCCGTCCACACCGTTGGCGCCGCCGGGGCGCCGCGTCTGACCGAATTTGCTGGCAATCACGATGCCGTTGCGCCGCCCCTTCAGCGCCCGACCGAGCAGCTCCTCGTTTTGGCCCCAGCCATACATGTCCGAGCTGTCGAAATGGTCGACGCCGAGATCGATCGCCCGGTGGATCAGGGCGATCCCCGCCTCCTCATCGCTCGTTCCGTAAACCCCGGACAGCGACATGCAGCCGAGGCCGATCGCCGAGACCTCCGGCCCGCTCCTGCCGAGCCTGCGCCGTTCCGTGACCATCGTGTCGCTCATGGGTCATTCCTTATCCCTTTGTGACAAGTCCTAATAGAAGCGTATGATCCCGCCGGCAATCCAGGCGAGGGAGGAGTTGATGGCAGCTACATCACATGTTTACGCCGGCGCGGCGCGGTCGATGGAGGGGACGTTCGGGGGCATCTTCCGCCAGGCCATCGGCGACGATCGGTGGGAGCATCTTACCACCGGCCTGCCGGAAGAAACCGAGGTGCATGCGATCACGGTTCATCCGGAAAACCCCGATGTCGTCTATATCGGGACCACCAAGGGCAGCTTCCGCAGCTTCAATCGCGGTGGTGGTTGGGAAAGGCTCAACCTGCCCGACAAGGACGCCGACATCTGGTCGGTCTGCGTCCATCCGAAGAACCCGCGCATCCTGTATGCCGGCGCAACGCCTCCAGTTGTCTATCGCAGCGAGGATGGCGGCGACACCTGGCGCAAGATGGCGGATCCGGGACTTCCGCATGACCGGGTGATCATGGCGTTTCCGTGCCGGGTCATGCGGCTCGCGGTCGATCCCAATTCCCCGGACGATGTTTATGCGACGCTCGAGGCCAACGGCATGATGCGCAGCCGCAATCGCGGCGAGACCTGGGAAGACATCACAGCCGATCTGATCCGCTTCTGCGAAGAGCCCAAATATCGCAGCCGGATCGGCAGCCAGACCGAGATCGAGGGCATGCTCGACGGCCATGCGCTCGCCGTCAGCGCTGCCGCTCCAGGCACGGTGTTCCTGGCGAACCGCATGGGCCTTTTCCGCAGCGACGACCGCGGCGAGACCTGGAAGGACATGGAGATCGGCCGGTTCTCGCCGCTGACCTACGGCCGCGACATCCGCGTCTCCCCACATGATCCCAAGGTCATGTATGCCTGCCTCAGCCCGGCGGCGCGCAGCACCGACGGTGCGATCTACCGCACCGAGGATGTCGGTGCCACTTGGAAGCGCTTCGACCACGGCGTCAAGGCCGAGGCCACAATGATGGCGGTGACGGTCCACCCGCGCGACCCGAACCAGGTTTACGGCGTTTCGCGCTTCGGGCAGGTCTTCGGCACGCAGGACGGTGGCCGGACGTGGCACGAGCATCGGTTGCCGGAAGGCGCTCGCGATCTTTACGCGGTCGCCTGCGGCTGAGGTTCGGACCAAAATCTGCCCCTCACCCTCCCATCGCTGACGCGATGGGCCCGCTCGCGCGAGGGAGGGGCTTCTCTTCTCCCTCGCCCCGCTTGCGGGGAGAGGGCCGGGGTGAGGGGCACAACTCGGAACACGGCCGTGACCGAAGACACTCGCAACTCGATGAAGCAAAAGCTCGCCGCGGGCGAGCTCGTGCTGTGCATGAATCTGCGCCTCGCGCGCACAGTCGACATCGCGATGGTCGCCAAGGCGGGCGGCTACGATGCGCTCTATGTCGATATGGAGCACAGCCCCTATTCGATCGAGACCACCTCGACGATCTGCGCTGCGGCACTCGGCATCGGTATCACCCCGCTGGTGCGGGTGCCGAGCCATGATGCCCACTGGTCGAGTCGGGTACTCGACGGCGGCGCGCAAGGTGTGATCGTGCCGCATGTCAACAACCGCGGCGAGGCCGAGGCGGTCGTGCGCAATTGCCGCTTCCCGCCCGTGGGCCGGCGCTCGGTGATGGGGCTCGGGCCGGCGCTCGGTTATCATGCCGCACCGCTCGGCGAGCTGAACGACCGCCTCAACCGTGATACCGCGCTGATCGTCATGTTGGAAACCGCCGAGGGCATCGACAATGCCGCG
>DASQCY010000431.1:0-2512 GCA_035634495.1 Allostellaceae bacterium | reverse complement strand
CGTCCTCGGCTGCATAGTCGAGCTTCGCCTGGCTAAAGTGATGGCCGCCGCTGTCGTCGATATGGATCCCGCCCGGCATGCTGAGCCGATTGATGCGAAACGTTGTCAGAAACATATGCAAGATGCTGGCGTGGTAGGTGTCCTTGGTATTTTCGAAATACAGCTTCCAGTTGTTCGGCAATACCTGCGTACTGCGGCCGAGAATGTGGGCCGGCCGGTTCAGCACCCGCTTGATGCCGCCGACGACTTGCGGGCCGAGATAACTCTCGAGATCCGGCGCGTCCCGACGGAACGACGCGAAGACGAGACCCGCGAGTTCGGCCACCCTCAACCGCGAAAGATCGTGCTCGTCCTTGCGGAACTCCGGCGGCATCCCGCCTTGCCGCTTGACCCCACGCTCAAAGGCCACACCGGTCAATTTGCCGGTCAGATCGTAGGTCCACCCGTGATAGATGCACTTGATCTCTTTGACGTTCCCCTGCCGCTCGAGGCAGAGGAGATTGCCACGGTGCACGCAGCGGTTGGGAAAGGCATTGATCTGACCCTCGACGTCGCGGGTCACAATCACCGCCGTCTCGCCGATCGTCGTGGCGACGTAATCGCCCGGATCGGCGATCTCAGTCGCGAGACACAGGAAGCTCCAGGTCGGACCCTTGAAGATCCGTTCCTGCTCGAGCCGGTATTGCTCGGGATCGGTGTAGAGCCGGAACGGGACCTCGCTGAGGCCGTTTGACGGCCACGGCACTCCCCGAATCGCATCTATGCCGAACTCTGACATATCCTGCCTCCTTCTCCCGGTGATCGAAGCCATGATAGCAGCAGGACACCGGCGAAGGGAAATTCGCTTGCCCCGACCATCCCGATGGCCGACCATCGTCTGCATCAAGCTTCTGCCGGAGGGCCTCGGCATGGACGATCTTTATCTGCGCAGCGGCATCTTTCTCGCGCCGTTCCACAATCATGACGAAAATCCGACGCTATCGATCGAGCGCGACCTCGAACTGCTCGAACATCTCGACCGGCTGAACTATCACGAGGCTTGGATCGGCGAGCATCATTCGGGCGGCTTTGAGCTGATCGCCTGCCCGGAGATGTTTATCGCTGCGGCGGCGCAGCGCACCCGCCACATCCGTCTGGGCACCGGTGTCGTCTCACTGCCCTACCACAACCCGTTCATGCTGGCCGACCGCATGGTGCAGCTCGACCATATGACGCGGGGCCGGGCGATGTTCGGCGTCGGCCCCGGCGCTCTCGTCCACGACGCGCTGAAGATCGGCATCGACCCCGGCGAACAGCGTCGCATGATGGACGAGTCGTTCGAGGTCGTCGTGCGCTTGCTCAAAGGCGAGATCGTCAACCGCAAGACCGACTGGTTCAACCTGACTGACGCGCAATTGCAGCTTCGCCCCTATACCCGGCCGACAATGGAATTGGCGGTAGCCGCGGCACGCTCGCCCTCGGGCTCGGTGCTGGCTGGCAAATACGGTGTCGGGATGCTGTCGATCGGCGGCACCAGTCCGATGGCGATGGAGCGGCATACCGCCAACTGGGGACTCTACGAGGAGACCGCGCGGGAAAACGGCCATGCGCCCAACCGCAAGGACTGGCGCGTCGTCGGCATGTTCCACATCGCGGAGACCCGCGAGCAGGCAAGAACGAACGTGAAGTTCGGCGTCGAGGCCTTCGCTCAGTATTTCCGGGATGTTGCAACGTTTCCGATCATCCCCGGCGACGTCGGCGATGCGACCGAGTGGTTGATCGAAACCGGGACCGGGTGCATCGGCACGCCCGACGACGCAATTGCTTATATCGAGCGGCTGATCTCCGGTTCCGGCGGGTTCGGGGTGATCTGTGAGCTGGCGCAGAACTGGGCCGATTGGGAAGCGACCAAGCGGCATTACGAGCTGATGGCGCGCTTTGTTCATCCGCGCTTCCAGCAGAGCCGTGAATTGCTGAACGGCAGCTATGATTACGCCACGAGCCGTCACGTCGATTTCACCGGCCAGGCCAGCGCCGCGATCCAAAAGGCGATCGACCAACACGCCGCCCGGCGGGCAACCGAGGTCGAGCGGCCCGCCGCAGAGTAAGTCCGCGCCGATTCTGCCGCAGAACTTGTAAAAGCGGGCAACCGAACGAGCGTCTTGCGCCTGATCGGAGCCTCAATCAACCATTGCGGGTACGATCACGTTCGAGCCGGTCGAGGAAATCTTCGAAATATGACCACAGCTCGGCGACTACATCTCTGGTTGCGAGCGGTCTACTCGGCCCCGCCCTAACCATTTCCTGCTGTTGGCGTGAGGCCTCGGACGCGAGAATCGCTGCGGCAATCTTGTTCCCTTCCATCATCGCGATCTCCAACCCTCGCCTCGCGCTCGGAGACTTTCGGATTGCGCTATCCTCTGTCGCTTGACCTGAAGCTACCTGTCACGAACCGCCCCGGCAATGATGCCCGATTGTCCCTCAATTACCAACTATTGTATTTTGAAGTATTTTGATCATTTGAACACGTCTA
>DASQCY010000430.1:0-2159 GCA_035634495.1 Allostellaceae bacterium | reverse complement strand
TGACGCCTCGGCAATAGACGTCGACCAGAAAGATGGCCGCCGCTACCTCGGCTATTCCCACCTTCCGCGTCAGGACGACCATTCCGGAGCCGTGTTCGAAGAGGCCTTTCAGCACCAGGCAGGAATGCAGGGCTCCTTTGCTCCAGCGCCGCCCCTGATCGACCATTTCCGTTTTCGCCGTTCCTCTGTCCTGCCGCCGCTTCCGTGCCAAGACCTTTCGGCGGCGAGCCTCCTTGAGAGCCCGCCCCTGTATGATTCTGGATGCCATCTGCTTTCCCCCGAACGATTGCCGGCCCACAATATGATGCATCCACCAATCCATCTACTACTATATGCAGGTCCAAGCGAAGCACACCGGGACCGAGGCCAAGCTTCTCAGCGGCGCCGAATCGCGGCGGCGGCTCGATGCCGGCTGCGCGCGCTCCCCTGTTGCCCCTGAACGAAGATGGCGCAGAACATCCCACCACCGGGGCGACGCGCCGACCCTTGATCACCAACGCGGCCCTCGCTGTGCCGCTCCCGGCGTCCGGTGCACCTCGCGAGGAACCATACGCGCAATCAGCGCGTTTGCCCCGGGTCCTGGTTTTCAACTTGGGAACAAGACATGAGGTCACTGCTAGCGTCGGGATGCGTCACAGTCATGCTGCTCTCGGCGGCGCCGTCCTATGCACAACTCGATGTCGGCAGCGGGCTTGTGGGCGCCGGGGTGGGCGCCGCGATCGGCGGAATTGCCGGCGGTGGCCGCGGCGCCGCAACGGGGGCGATCGTCGGCGGCTCGGTCGGCGCCGTGACCGGGGCGTTCAGCCCGCGCCCGAGTTACGCCTACCCCTACCGCGGCTATGTCGCGCATGGCGGCTGCCATTGGATACCGGGGCATCACAACCGTTGGGGTGAATGGCGGCCGGGCCATTGCGCACGGTATTAGAGGGCTGCTTTACACGGTATTAGCGGACTTCCGCCGCCGGCTTGTCCTCGCGCAGACCTTCGTAGACGACCTGGCGCAGCAGGTTGTCCTCCGTCCAGCTCAGGAATTTGACCTCAGCGACGAGCTCGGGTCGCACCCAGTGCACGCGGCTTAGGGAAAGCGGCGAGCCAAACCGGGCGTCGCGCGGCGGTGGCACGTCGAGCGGCATATCGGACGTGCGCAATGGCTGAAGGCGGCGCCACAGGCGTTCGAGCTCGGCATAGTCAATGCCCGTGCCGGCGCGGCCCGCGTATACTAGCCGGCCATCCGGATCGTAATAGGCGAGCAGCAGCGCCCCGAGCCACGGGCGGCTCCCTTCAGGATCAGTCCAGCCGACGACCACAAATTCCTCGCGGTTCAGGCATTTCACTTTCAGCCACAGGCCGCGATTGCCGGGAGCGTAGGGCGCATCGACCCGCTTCGAGACGATCCCTTCCACTTTCAGGGCGCAGGCATGATTGTAGAAAGCCCGCCCGCGTCCGATCTGGTGATCGCTGAAATGCAGCGGCGAGCTGGCGCCCGACAGCAGGGCGCGAAGACGTTCTTTCCGCTCGGTAACCGGCATCGGGCCAATCGTTTCCCCATCGAGATGGAGAAGGTCGAACAGGAAAAAGACGAGTGCCTCGCTGTTACCGGTATCCGATGCGTTCTGGATCAGGCTGAAGGAGGTAGTGCCATCGGGCCGGACGCCGCACAACTCGCCGTCGAGATAGGCCTGTCGCGCCGGAAGCGATCCCACCGCCACGGCAATCACCGGGTATTTATGCGTCCAGTCAAGCCCCGTGCGGGTTATCAGCCGGACCACGCTGCGGTCCAGCCGAGCATGCATCCGGTAGCCGTCGAACTTGATTTCATGGAGCCAGTCTGGCCCGTCCGGCGCCTGGTCGACCAGTCTTGTGAGTTGCGGTTTGATCCAGCCGGGGAGCGCCGTTGCCTCGGTGCGCCGCCTTCCACCAAGCGGTCGCGCCATGTCTTCAGGCACGACGCACTCGCTGCCGCCGATCGATCCCGGCCGGATTTACCCGTTCACCTGCCGCATGATTTTCGTCCACCGGTCGACGATCGGCAGGACCGTGCCCGCCTTCTCGGGCGGGAACATCGGCACGACGCGGGCGACGCCCATTTCCGCCAGGCGCTTCACCCGATCAAGATCTTCGCCGAGTGCGAACGAGGTGATTTCGATCGAGGCCGGATC
>DASQCY010000429.1:0-3891 GCA_035634495.1 Allostellaceae bacterium | reverse complement strand
CGTGACCAGCTTGCGAAAGAGTTCGCCTTCGCGCTTGAGCCCCTCCTCGAACGGCAGGACGATGGCGTTGCGCACCGCCTCGACGCAAGCGGCCGGCGCCTCCCGGCCGCGCAGCCGTCGGGTCAGCGCCTCGGCGGCATCAGCAAAGCCCTCCGCCGAGAGCTTGTCTTCGCGGTCGCGGACGAGCCGCAGCGGCCGGTTCTCGGCTGCGACACTCCGGGCGAATGCGATTGTCCCCGTGGTCAAATCGCCGTCGACGATCTCGTCTACAATCCCGTCCGCCAGCGCCTCCGAGGCTTCGATCGGATCGCCGGTGACGATCATCTTGAGCGCCTTCTCGGGCCCGATCAGCCGCGGCAGCCGCTGGGTGCCGCCGGCGCCGGGCAACAGACCGAGCTTGACCTCGGGCAGTCCGACACGCGCTCCGGCGACAGCCACCCGGAAATGGCAGGCCAACGCCAACTCGAACCCACCGCCGAGCGCTGTCCCGTGCAGTGCCGCGATCACCGGCTTCGGCATCGCCTCGATTGCGGCGATGACCTCGCCGAGGCCCGGGGCTCGCGGTGGCTTGCCGAATTCGGTGATGTCGGCACCGGCAAAGAAGGTGCGCCCGGCGCAGGCGATAACCACCGCTTTGATCGCCGGGTCGTCGCGGGTTTGGTGAAGCGCTTCGGCGAGCCCGGCACGCACCTGGTGCTTGAGCGCGTTGACCGGCGGGTTGTCGGCGGTGACGACGGCGATGTCGCCTTCCCGGCGGAGATCGACGCTAGTGTTGATATTGCCCATCTCCACCTCCCGCCTTGCCGATCGTTGGAGAGTAGACCTATCCGCCCGGTCGATGAAGGCCTAGATCCGAGACGCTGGTCTCCGGGGAGGAGTGCATCACTTTGGAACTTGCCGCTGCCCTCGGTTGGCGGGTCTTGTAGCGACCACACTGCACCGGCGGGCTCGGTTGCCAGCCACAAGCATAAATTGAATCGATTATTGCGTGCTGTTGCACCTGCAGCAAAGCTGCAGCAGAAGCTCTCCTAAAGGTTGAAATCCCAATTGGCCCGACGTCGGATGTGCGGTCGGCGACGCACGGGCAGTAACGAGCGGTCCCCGAACGCCGCCCGCCGGGGCGGGTTTGGAGAGGCCCCATCAACTGTGGGCACCTCTTTGGTCCAACCGGTGCGACTTCGGACTGCCATCGATTGGAGTATGTAATGAGAATCCGGAAATTTCAGGATCGTGATTATCGCAAGAGGAACAATCACGCCTCCGATCTTGCGCACAACACTCTCGGCCTGCAGCTTGACTCGAAAAGTGGAAGTCGGCAGGCTCGTTACAAGCAGATGTGGCTAAAGCGAGGGCCGATGCACGGACGACCGGGCGTATCGCGCGAGGCCACCGGCTGAGGCCCGCAATACGTTCAATGGGCACAGCCAAGTTGCTCGAGGTTCGCGATGTCGCCCTGCGGTTCGGCGGAATTGTCGCGCTCGACGGTGTCTCCTTCGAGATCGAAGAGGGCCAGATTCTGGGCCTGATCGGCCCAAACGGCGCCGGCAAAACGACCCTCTTCAACTGCGTCAGCCGGCTCTACACCCCAAATAGTGGCGACATCTTGTTCGAAGGGCGCTCGATGCTCGCCCGGCCGCCGCACCGCATCGCCGAGATCGGCATCGGACGGACCTTCCAAAACCTCGCGCTGTTCGCGCCGCAATCGGTGCTCGACAACGTCCGCATCGGCGCTCATGCCCATAGCCGCAGCGACATCGTCAGCGACACATTGCGCCTGCCCTGGGTGCGCCGGCAGGAGACGGCGGTGACCGAGACTGCCTGGTCGCTGCTCCATATGCTCGATCTCGAAGACGTGGCGCTGCGGCCGGCCGGCGGGTTGCCGCTCGGCACCCGCAAGCGGGTCGAACTGGCGCGGGCGCTCGCCGGCCGGCCCAAGCTGCTGCTGCTCGACGAGCCGGCAAGCGGGATCAATCACGAGGAGGTCGGCGAGCTCGGCGCTCTCATTCGCCGGGTGCGCGACGAGCGTCAGGTCACGGTGCTGGTGGTCGAGCACCACATGAATTTGGTCATGTCGGTTTCCGACAGGGTCGTGGCGCTCGATTTCGGCCGCAAGATCGCCGAGGGCACGCCCGCCGAGGTGCAGCAGGACGCGGCGGTCATCGAGGCCTATCTCGGCACCGGCCACAAGACCGTCGATGCCGCTTCTGGCGGGCGTCCGGCCCGATGATGCTCGAGGTCCACGGGCTCGAGGCGTTCTACGGCGAGCAGCAGGCGCTGTTCGGGGTAGGGTTCGACCTCGACAAGGGGCAGGTGCGTACCCTGCTCGGCGCCAACGGCGCCGGCAAGACGACGGTTTTGCGCGCGCTATGCGGCATGATCCGCACTGGCGGCGACATCCGCTTCGAGGGCAAGTGCATCGCCGGATGGGCGACCGAGGACATCGTGCGCCTCGGCGTTGCCCACGTGCCGGAGGGCCGCGGCACGTTCCTGCGCGTCACGGTCGAGGAGAACCTGCAGCTCGGCGCGATTACCCGCCGCGACCGCGGCGGCGTCGCCGCCGATATCGAGCAAATCTATCACCATTTCCCGCGCCTCAAGGAGCGTCGGACGCAGCAGGCGGGCCTGCTCTCGGGCGGCGAGCAGCAGATGCTCGCGGTCGGACGGGCACTGATGCTGCGGCCCCGCCTGATGCTGCTCGACGAACCCTCGTTCGGGCTGGCGCCGCTGATCGTCGAGGAACTGTTCGCCATCCTGCGCCAGGTCAACCGCGACACCGGGGTCGCAATGCTGATCGTCGAGCAGAACGCGGCGCTGGCGCTGGAACTGGCGGAGCATGCCTATCTGCTGGAAACTGGGCGCATCGTCATGGATGGGCCGTCCGAAGCAATCGGAGCCGACGAGGGCGTGCGCCGTGCCTATCTCGGATACTGAGGCGATGCGCCCGGCCGACCATCGATTTCGAGGTACAGGCGGGGGTAATGCCCGCATTTAAGCGCACGGCACCCGACGGTGACGCGATTTGGCGCTCGCGTGGATATCTTCCACATTTCGATACGCCGGACCTGGTGCAGCATATCGTCTTTCGACTGGCGGACAGCCATCCCGTTAAGATCAGCGAAGATATCGCCCGGTCGAGACATGATGACCACGCCATTGCCTTTGACGCGGTGCTTGACGCGGGACACGGACGGCGCGATCTGGCGAGGCCAGAAATCGGCAGTTTGGTTCAGACCGCGCTAATCAGTTTTGATGGCGCGCGATACAGGCTCGGAGCGTGGTGCGTAATGCCCAATCACGTTCACGTGCTTGAAGTAATGAAACCCGGATACGGGCTCGAACGGATTGTGCACTCGTGGAAATCATATACCGCAAAAGAGGCCAACCGAGTTCTGGGGCGCGTCGGGAGGTTTTGGGCTCCCGAATATTTCGACCCGTTCATGCGCGACGATGAGCATCTCGCCGGAACGGCTGCTTACTTCGAGGGAAATCCGGTGAAAGCCGGCCTGTGCGAGAGCGTCGGCGATTTGGCAGTTTTCCTCGGCGTGGCGGGGATGGGGCGGGCGGGACGCCCGCGGTCCCGAAATACACCTTTAGGTTGGAGGGCGGCCGATGCAATTGTTGCTGCAGCAGGTTATGGCCGGCCTCGCCAATGGCGCGATCTATGCCGGCATGGCGCTGGCAGTGGTGATGATCTTTCTGGCGATCGACCATCTCAACTTCGCGCAAGGCGAGATGGCCACATTTTCGGCATATGTCGCCTGGCAGCTGCTCGCTTGGGGCACGCCGTACTGGGTGGCCTTCGTGGCCGTGGTGATTCTGTCTTTCATCGGCGGCGTCGCGATCGAACGGGTCCTGTTCAAGCCGCTGCACCACGCGTCGATCTTCGCCAAT
>DASQCY010000428.1:0-2514 GCA_035634495.1 Allostellaceae bacterium | reverse complement strand
GGCAAGGCGATCGCCGGCATGGAGGCTCTCGCCAAGAACGGTCTGCGCTACCCCTTCCCTCAGTATGGAATCCAGCAGGATGTGCGGGCCGGCATGACGGTCAGCTACCCCGGCCGGGGATCTTAACCAGCGCTGCCTCTTACCGCAGGGCGGCGGCGATGTTGCCACCGTCGACCGTGGTCACGTCGGCGGTGGTCTTGAGCGCCACTGCATGGTGCAGAAAGGCCTGAGCAACGTCCTCTGCTGTTACTTCGCGCCCGAGAAGATTGCCCGCCATGTAGTCCTGCTCGGTAACGCCGCGCGCCCTGGCGCGGGCGGCGATCAGTTCCGGCGTCAGCAGGCCGCTCCTGATGCGGTCAGCGTTTACCGCGTTGGCGCGAATGCCGTCCGCCCCATAGTCGAGAGCGTACTGGCGCACGAGAGCGAGTGTGGCCGCTTTCGGCAACCCGTAAGGGCCGAAATTCGGTCCCGGGTTCACCGCCTGCTTGGATACGTTGAAGAGCAGGCAGCCGCCAGTCCCCTGGGCAAGCATGATGCGGATCGCATTCCGTGCGACGGTCTGATGCGCAAAGAAGTTGAGCTCAAAGCTCTGACGCAGCACCTGGTCCTCGACCTCGCCAATTCGGCTTTGCCAAGCCGCACCCGAATTGGAGACAATGATGTCGACCCCGCCGAAATGTTCGGCGATGCGATCGAACGCCCCGCGTACCGCCGCCGGATCCGTCACGTCGCATTCGATCGCGAGCGTCGCCCCGCCAAGTCTTTGAACTGCGGCTTGCGCGCCTTGGATATCGAGCAACGCCACTTCGGCCCCGGCACCGCTCATCGCACGGGCCGTGGCAAATCCAATCGTTCCCGCACCACCGGTGACGACCGCGATCTGCCCGGCGAGCGGTTTCTCGCTGGCCTGACCGAGCTTCGCCTGCTCGAGCGACCAATATTCGATGTCGAAGAGGTCGGCTTCGCTGATCGACTCAAACCGGCCGACGGCCTCGGCATCGGTCACGGTCTCGATCGTCGACTCGGCAATGTCGGCCGCAATCCGCGCGTCGCGGGCATTACGCCCGAGCCCGAATAACCCGACCCCTGGCACCAGGACAACCCGCGGCATCGGGTCGAGCTCGCGCTTCGGTACTTCCTGGCGCGCATTGTGGCGGGCGAAATACGCACGATATTCGGCGACGAAGGTGTTGACGGCTTCGCGTGCTGCCGTTTTAAACAATTCGAGCTTCTCCGGCTCGGGTGCCGGCACGATCAGCGGGTAGTTCTTGGTGCGGATCGTGTGATCCGGGGTGGCGACCCCGGCTTGGCTGTAGCGGGGAAGCTCGGCGCCGTCGACGTAAGCGAGCACCGCGGGGTTCGAGCGGAACTCGAGGACGAAACGCTTGAAGGCACCCGACCCGCTCGGGTCGGCGATTGCGCAGACGCCGCGCAGGATTGGCGCCACCTCTGCCGCCCCGGCCAGCGCGCCGGGGAGGCGGGTGCCGGCGAACGCCGGTGTGCGGCGGCGGGTAAGCCGCTTCTCGGCGAGCGAGACCGCGGCGATCATCCGCTCATAGGCTTCTTGCGCGGTCTCGCCGAAGGTAAAGATGCCGTGCTTCAGCAGCACGAGCCCATCGACCTCGGGATTGCTCTCGAAGACTTCGGCCGCCTTCTTGGCGAGCTGGAAGCCCGGCATGATGTAGGGCACGAGCCCCATTCGCTTGCCGTAGAGATCGGCGCAGCGCTCGGCCGCATCGGGCTGATCGGTCAGGCTCAAGACTGCCGTCGAGTGCGTGTGATCGACGTATTTGTGCGGCAAGAACGCGTGCAATAATGTCTCGACCGAGGGGGTGGGTGCGCCGGGATCGATCAGGTTTGCGCGCTGCACGCGCACCATTTCCTCGTCCGCGAGCGCCTCTCGCTGCCGCAATTTGCGCAATGGCGCGAGGCGAACGGCGGGGAGTCCCGCAGGCTCGATCTCCGCCATGTCCCAGCCGCTGCCCTTGACGCACAGCACCTCGACCTCCTCGTCGAGGAGGTCCTTGACGACGGCCTTGACCGAGGTGTTGCCGCCCCCGTGCAATACGAGCTTCGGCTCCCCGCCCAAGAGGCGCGAGGTATAGACGCGCAAGGCGAGATCGCGCCCGACACCTTCACCGGCATAGCGTTCGACAAGACGCTCGGCGTCGGCATCGGACCACAGGCTCTTCATCTTCGAACCTCCCGTCACGCCTCGGTGGGTGCGTAGCGTTCCTTTTTAAAGAGACCGCGCTGGAAGGCCAGATAGGCCTCTTTGGTCATCGCCGGCTCGAATTTTGCAAGGATTTCCTTCGCTGGTGCGGCATCGCCGTGGAGCAGGTCGATCGCTGTCATCGCCAGCAGCTTGGCCGGGGTCAAATAGCCGTGCTGGGGTTCGTTGATCCGCCAATCCGCACCGTGCGCCTTGCCCTCGGCGGCGACGACGTAAGGGTGGATCACAGGCATCATATGCGCGAGGTCGCCCATGTCGGTAGACCCGGCGCGATGCCCGCC
>DASQCY010000427.1:0-3805 GCA_035634495.1 Allostellaceae bacterium | reverse complement strand
GGTGGGCGGCCATCAAGGATTGCGAGCACATGTTCGCGCCTGAGCAACGCGACCCGCTTACTGCCATGCTCGTCGCGAAATTTTTGTAGGATCGCCCACATGGTGCGTCGCGTCTCGGTGGCGATCTCGTGCTTAAACTGCAAACTGTTCGCATAGAGCGCCACAAGGGTGGTAACTGTCCCTGGACCACTGCGCTTTGCACCGATGTCCGATGGGGGCGCGCTCGCAGCAATGGCGGATTGATATGCGTCCATGAATTCCGCGCTGCCCGGCAGCCCCGGTAATTTGATGCGCGCGCAGCCCGGCTTGCGGAAGTAGTAATACGGCTTCCCATGTGCCGTGAAAGCCTGGACAAAGCGCAACCTAATTTTCGTCATAGCGCAGCACCGTGTCCCATTCGTTTGGTCCTTTACCATCCTCGCCGGGCGGCTCAGCGCCGAGCGCGATTATGGTGATCTTGCCTGCCCTGTCGACTTCAACGCGCGCAATACCCACACCCGCCGCAGCCACGGCCCGGATCGCTCGGGTCACGTCTTGTTGGCGGAATGTGGAGGGCGCGCGGGCCATGGTCAGGAAGTCTGCTTATGCGAGGTCATCGAGGGAATCGCCCGGAGGGCCGAGCGCCGGCTTGTTGTGCCTGCGGTAGATGGTGATGGCGCCGGTCGAGCTCTGGATCGCGGCGGTGGCCTCGGTCAGCGCCACGACCGGCCGGCCCTGCAGAAGCCAGATCAGGCCAGTCTCGTCATAGCGAGATAGTCGGCTGTAGCTTGGGTGCGGCTTCGCCGGTGGTGTCTGGAGGCCGAACAGATCCCTAGCCGTCCAGCCAAGCGCCTCCGCCTGGTCGCCCCAGCGGGCGAGGAACGCGCGGGCATCGTCGACAGCGAGTTGCCAGCGGTTGACCGGGACGAGGTCAGGGCAGCCAGCCTCGAGAGCGGTCACGACCCAGCTGTAGCGGGCCGGAAAATTGGAGAAAGCCGTACCGTGCGCACTGTCAAAACTGCCAAAACTCTCATTTGCGGTTGCGCTCTGAGTGACATCAACCGCAGGGCTATGTTTTGTCAGTTTTGGCAGTGCTTCGACTGCTGCATTTTGCGATTTTAGAGCGCGGAGTTTCTCGAGGTAGAGGCCGGTCATGACGAGCCCCTCGAGGCCGGATTGATCCGGTACGACACCTTCGGCCGCCCCCCATAACCGGTATTGCCACTTACTTGGGCGGCGAGATGGTCGAGGTCGACCAGGAGGTCGAGCCCCCGGCGAACATGATCGTGATCTGTCAGCTTCGACCAGCCAGGCCGGTGTACGTCGCGAGCCGTAAATCCGTCCTTGAGGGCGCCCCTACGGATGTGGGTCAGGATCGCCTCGGCGGCGATAATGTCGATCGTGTCCGTCGCGCCATAGATCCGCCGTGCATGCGTCTCGAGGTATTCGGCCACAGCGAGCGCGCGAAGCAGCGCCTCTCTTCCGACACCGCCCGTCTTGCCCTCGACGAGATGGTCGATCAGGGCCAGCGCAGGGACGAGCTTGCGGTACTTGGCAAGGTGCCCCTCGAGCGCAGGCGACAACGCATCGCCGCGCAGTCGCCGCTCGAGCCCGGCTCGCCACTCCAAGAACTCCGCCGCAGCCTCCTCGTCGAAGCGGACACATGGGATCTTGTCATGTGGGCCCTTCATGGCCCCCAACTCGAGCGCCCGCATCTCGCAGACCTTGGAGATCCGCTCGAATATTCCCCAGACCACATCTCGCTTCGCCGAATCCGGATATTCGTCCACATTCTTCCAGCCGGCCGGCTCGTCGGGCCACACCAACAGTCCGAAACGCTGGATCAACCCGTCGCCGCCGGCGCCATCCGCGTTTGCCCGGCGGACGTATTCAGCGATCTTCGACGGTTGGGTGTTGCCCAACACCCCGATGCAAACCGCATCGACATGGATGCGGCCGCGCGTGATGCGGTCGAAGGTATACGGCTGGGTACCCGACCAGCCGCTCAAGTAGAAGCCGCGCGCGACGCACTGTTCCTCGCGATCGAGATGCTTGAGCAGCGAGACGAGTTCGTCGCGTTCGACCAGGAGCCCGGCGGGGTTTGATACTAGCAATGCACCAAGCGCCTCGTAGCTCGAATCATTGGTGCGATATCGCACAGGTTTCGGTTCTTCTGGCCCGGCGCCGAGCCCTAGCGGATCTTCGGTTTGCGCCTCCTTGATCATGCCCTTGATCGAGGTCACGTCACCGAGCCTAACGACCTTCTCCGAAACCTTCTTCTTAAGCGCATCCTTGAGAACGCTCTCTTTGACCGACTTTTTCAGCTTAAACTCGGCGAGCGCGGCTTGATGGTCGACCAACGCGGCGGCGTGCGCCTTCGCGGCCTCGGCCTCGAGATGGTGAAGCGGCTTGAGGGCCTCCATCATCGCCGGCGACTTCAGCATGCCGGGTTTGCCGACGAAACCGCCCCAAACGTTCGGGACTTCTAACCAGTCCGTTTTCTGTTGAGGCTTGATACCAATGCGCCGTCCGATCAGCGCGCCCAGAGCAGTAAGGGTCGTGACCGCAACGTAGTCCGGTGGGCATTGTAGTCGCTCGGAGATGTCGCCTACCCATGGCCCGATCGATGGGGGCAAGAACTCGAGGCTGAAGTCGGCGACCTTGGCCAGCTTAGTGGGAATTTCCTTAGGCGCCGCCCACGCCGGTCCAGAAGACGCATTATCGCCGGGCATCGGCGGATCCGGCAGCGTGGCAGTGATCGCCTTGAGCTTCTCGGCAGTGCCGTCGGCAGCGAGCCAATCCGAGATGTCGCCCTTGTCGGGGCAGTCATCCCAATGCTTGCCGATATCGAGAACGCGGATCCGCTTGGCGATGCCGCGCAAGGACGCAACCACCTGCTCGCCATGCTCGCGCCCCTCGGCGTGATTGTCGGGGAGCACCACGACATCGGCGCCGCGTAGGTACCCCGAATATTCGGGGCGCCATTTCTTGATGCCGCCCGGATTCGTCGTCGCGGCGACGCCGATGGCGATGAGATTGTCGACATCCTTCTCGCCTTCGGGGATGTAGATCGCCTGCCCGGCGGCGACAGATTTCATGAGCTCGGGTAGCCGGTACGGGATGCGGCGCGTGCCCTGCAGATTCCAAGTCCAACCGCCATGACCGTTCGGTCGACGCTGGCGAAAGCCCTTCGGGTCAAAGCGCACGACCTGGAACAGGAGCTCACCGGCCTCGTCGCGGTAGTCGTAGGTCTTGACCATCTTGGGATCGGCGCGGCTGACGACCTGCGGGGACCCGAGCAAGCCCTCGCTCCGCAACCATGCGGCCGGCTGGTCGTATCCTTGCCGCCGGATTAGGTCGAATACCCCACCGCCGACATTGGCCTCGTGGTCAAACCAAGAGCCCTTCTTGAGGTCGATCGCCAGTGAGCCGTGACCGCCGTAGCGCCACTCATTGCCAAGCTTCTGGGCCGGCTCGCCGAGCAATCGGAGCGCGACCGGCTTCATGAGCGAGTTGAAGTCAATCCGCTGCGCGAAATTCATTGATTCCTCTATGTCGATAAAAAGGTGAGGCGGCGGTCATGGGCGCACCGTCCACTAGGAGCCGGGCTATCTTTCCGGCGAGGACTTGGCAAATCCGGGGCACTCCGACCACCTCAAGCCTTACGTGCAGGACTACCTGGCCCTGGGCCGAGCGACTAAGAAGCGTTCGGGCCCTACGATCTCTCCATAGTTGGTGCAGAGCGGGCAGGGCCGAATAGCTTCTCACCCCGCTCTGCTTTTACTTGCCCCGGCCTTTAATGGCTGGGGCCTTTTTACGTCCATGG
>DASQCY010000426.1:0-3895 GCA_035634495.1 Allostellaceae bacterium | reverse complement strand
TCGCCAAGCGCGGTGATGCGGCGGTGCGCGAACTCAGTGAGCGCTTCGACAAATGGTCGCCGCCGAGCTTTCGCCTCTCCGAGGACGAGATCGCTGCACTCGTCGCCAAGGTCGCGTCGCAGACGATCGACGACATCAAATTCGCCCAAGCCCAGATCCGCAATTTCGCCGAGATCCAGCGCGCCTCGTTGCGCGACGTCGAGGTCGAGACATTGCCTGGTGTCGTGCTCGGCCACCGGCATATCCCGGTCGGCAATGTCGGCTGCTACGTGCCGGGCGGGCGCTACCCGATGGTCGCCTCCGCACACATGTCGATCGTCACCGCTCGCGTCGCCGGGGTCGGGCACATCACCGCCTGCACGCCACCGAACCAAGGCGGCCCGCATCCCGAGACGATCGCGGCGATGCATCTGGGCGGCGCAGACGAGATCCATGTGTTGGGCGGCGTGCAGGCGGTGGCGGCAATGGCGCTCGGCACTGCCTCGTTCAGGCCGGTCGATATGTTGGTTGGCCCCGGCAACGCCTATGTCGCCGAGGCCAAGCGCCAGCTCTACGGCCGAGTCGGCATAGACCTCTTCGCTGGGCCGACCGAAATCCTGGTCATCGCCGACGAGACTGCCGACGCCGAGATGTGCGCGACCGACCTCTTGGGCCAGGCCGAGCACGGCCCGACTTCGCCGGCGATCCTGCTGACCACCTCGGAGAAGCTCGCCCACGCCACGATCGCCGAGGTCGACCGCCAGCTGATGGTGTTGCCGACCGCCGATGTCGCAGGCATGGCATGGCGGGATTACGGAGAGGTCATCCTTTGCGCCGACGAGGACGAGATGGCGGCCGAGGCCGACCGGATCGCCGCCGAGCATGTCGAGGTGCTGACCCGTGAGCCGCGCGACTGGCTCGACCGGCTCCACAACTACGGCGCCCTCTTCCTCGGCCCGGAGACGAACGTCGCCTATGGCGACAAGGTGATCGGCACCAACCACACATTGCCGACCAAGGGTGCGGCGCGCTACACGGGCGGCCTCTGGGTCGGCAAGTTCCTAAAGACCTGCACCTATCAGGAGGTCAGAACCCCGGAGGCGAGCGTGATGGTCGGAGAATATTGCAGCCGGCTTTGCGCGATCGAGCGCTTCTGGGGCCACAAGGAGCAGGCCGATCTGCGCGTCCGCCGCTACGGGCGGAAGAACGCCGCAGAGTGATGTTTGGCAGGGCAGGTCATCCCAACTGCTGCATCCGCTCCGCGGAAAGGGCCTGCAATTGGCCCAGACTGCAACCGGCGAGCAGGTCGTGTGCCGCAGCAACCACCGTTTTGACCTCTGTCAGAGCAGAGTCATAGATCTCTGCGATAGTCGAATTCGGACAATAAGTGATCTTTGTATCGATTTCGATCGGCGTGTAGATGTCGCTGTCGACATTTCGAAAATACAGCCGAACCGTCACTCGGGCAAACGGATTGGCTGTGTCGGTGTACATCTCGCCGATAGTTGGGAACACGAGCGAATAAAACTCTACGGCCATGCTTCGTCCTCCCTGTTCATTGAAGCTCTCCCGCAACCGCTGTCGTCATTCGCGCGGGCGATAGTACAACAAGCTGGCGAATGGACGAAGGCCGGAATAGCGGAACCCGGAACATGCCCCTCGAGCGTCGGACGCTGACAAGACCCAGCTAACCACTCGTTTTGTAGAAAACCCCGTCCTTCATGATTTGGGTCAGGTGCTCGCCCTGGCCGTCGAGCAGGGAGATGTCGGTCAGCGGGTCGCCGTCGACGGCGATCAGATCGGCGCGAACGCCGGGTGCAACGACCCCGAGATCACCGGCGCGGTTCAACAACTCGGCATTGACGAGGGTGGCCGAGCGGATGATGTCAAAGGGCGCCATTGCCTCGGCGCGGATTATGAATTCGCGCGACTGGTGGCGGTGCATCGGCCCTAACAGATCGGTGCCCCAGCCGATCTTGACGCCGGCCCTTTGCAGGATCTCGAGCGAGCCGAGCCCGGCCTCGCGCACCTCGGCGAGCTTGGCCATGTTCGTCTCGGTGAATCCCAGCTCGCGCCCGAAGCGATGCAGAGCGTCATAGGTGGCCAGGGTCGGCACGACAAACGCATCGGCGCCGGCGACATGCTCGGCCGTGGCGCGATCGATCAGGTTGCCATGCTCGATCGAGCGCACCCCAAACTCGATCGAGCGACGGATCGCCTCGGGCGAATAGGCGTGGGCGAGAACATAAGTACGCCAGGCCCGAGCCTCCTCGACGATCGCCCGCACCTCCTCTTCGCTGTATTGCAGGTTCCAGATCGGATCGTAAGGCGAGGCGACGCCGCCCGAGGCCAGGATCTTGATCTGGGTCGCACCTTTGCGCAGCTCGTCGCGGGCGGCGCGGCGGCATTCCGCGACGCCGTCGGCGATGCGCGAACCCGCCAGGCCCCCCGCGCAGCAGGCACAAGTTTCGACTGACTGCGTGCGCGGTCTGACATCGCCGTGCCCGCCGGTCTGGCTCAACGCCATGCCCGACGGGAAAATGCGCGGTCCATGGACGAGGCCTTCCTCGACCGCTTCGGCGAGCCCGCCATCGGCGCCGCCGGCATCGCGGATGGTCGTAAAGCCGCGCTGCAGCATCCCCTCCAGCACCTTTGCTGCCTGCAGGGTCAGCAAGGTAACCGGCCGGTCCGACAACCGGTCGAGCGGCAAGTCGACCGCAAGGACATGTACGTGCGCGTCGATCAGGCCAGGCATCAAGGTGCGTCCTTTGAGATCGATCGTCCGGGCGGTGCCGCTCTTGATCGGCGCGTCCGAGACTTCGCGGATCCGGTCGCCCTCGACCAGCACATGGTGATCCTCGCGGCGTTCTTTGCGGGTCCCGTCGAGGACTGCGCAATTGGCAAAAATGATCGCGGTCATCGCCTCTCGCCTCCTGCTATCGGCTCACCCAGCGGTCATAGGTTATTCCTGCGAAAGCGGACGCTTTCGCGGGAATGACGAATTATGGGCTTGCGTCGGCTCGTATCACCATGAAGCGACCCTTCCGCAACCCGCTGGGCGCTTCCGCATTTGCTGCCATTGAAGTTATCACCTATCCGCTCGAAAGGCTTGAATCCGAGGATCACTGTCTGCAACCTTTATTTGTGTCGATAGTTAAGGGTCGCAGCATCTGCAGCAAATCTGCAGCGGGATTTCTCGTAGCGGTTGAACCCGGCGTTTCGACCGGCGGACCGGATCTCGACAACGTCAAATGCCATTTTCTTGCCCCCGCTGCTGCTCCGCCGATTGGGCGCTACCTATCGCGTAAACCCGCTCGCAGAGCGGGCCGTTGATCCATTCGACCGGCCCGCCTCACCTCGGGATGCTCGGCTTAGGGGGCGCGCTCAGCGTCTCCCGCCGCAGCAATTCGTCGGTCTGGGGAAGCCGGCGGGTCAACGCTCGGCTGATCTCCGTCGGATCTGTTCCAGGTCGGCTTTGGCGGCGGCCCATAAGAGCGGCGGCACGAATGCCGCCTTCGCGACCGCGCCCGCCCGGAGCGAGGACCGGCGCCACTGGCGCAACTTTATTCAACTCGGAAACTGGCCCAACTTGGCCCAGTTTGTTATCGGCTTGATCGCAGGGCTGGCTCTCAGCCGTCTGGTTCCTCAGCCTGATCCATTGGCTGGTATGCTCGGCCCGCTCCAATGTGGTCAGTTCGGCGCGATGCAGGTTCTCCGCGATTTCCCAAAGGCGAGCCTCGAATTCCGAACCCGTCTCCGCAACTACCGGGATCTCGTCCATCCCGAGCTCGATGCAGGCCTCTAGGCGATGACGGCCCGCGACGAGCGTCCAACCTTGTTCGCCTGTTCGAACCGAGATCGGCGTCCTCAATCCGATCCTGGAAATCGATTCCTTTAGCCGTTCGACACTCTGGCG
>DASQCY010000425.1:0-1678 GCA_035634495.1 Allostellaceae bacterium | reverse complement strand
TCCTTATGCGCGTCCCGGCGAGATCGCCGACGACGCGGAGAAGGGGCTGTGGGATATCGGCCTGATCGGCGCCGAGCCGCAGCGCGCTGCGGTGATCAACTTCACCGCCGCCTATTGCGAGATTGAGGCGACCTATCTTGTGCCCGCGGGCTCGCCGATCACGTCGATCGCCGAGGTCGACCAGCCAGGCAAGCGTTGCGCCGTCACCGCGCGCAGCGCCTACGGGCTCTGGCTCGAAAACAATTTCAGGAAGGGTCAGCTCGTGCAATTCGACAGCGCCGACGCCGCGCTCAGGGCGTTCGACGGCGAAAAGATGGACGCCTATGCCGGGCTGCGACCGGGCCTCCTGCAGGTGGCGCAGGCGCGACCCGGCTCGCGCATTCTCGACGGCCAGTTTACTGCTGTGCAGCAGGCTGTCGGCACGCCGAAAAAGAATGTTGCCGGCTTCCAGTTTCTGAAAGCGTTCGTCGAAGAAGCCAAGCAAGCTGGGATCGTCGCCAGCTTCATCGAGCGCGAAGGCGTCGTCGGACGCTTGTCGGTGGCACCCCCAGGCTAAGAAGAAGGAGGAACGCAGACGATGGTAGTACCCGAAGTAAAGGCTCTGACCTTCGACGTGTTCGGCACGGTGGTCAATTGGCGCGACAGCATCGCCCGCGAGGCGAAGGCCTTTCTCGGGCCGAAAGGCTACGACAGGGACTGGCACGTCTTTGCCGACAATTGGCGGGCGCGCTATCAGCCGGCGATGGCCAAGGTGCGCAACGGCGAACGTCCCTGGGCGAAGCTCGACGACCTGCATCGCGAGAACCTGGTCGAATTGCTGAGGGAGACCGAGGTGTCGGGCCTCAGCGATGCCGATATCGACTATCTCAATCGCGCCTGGCACCGCCTGGACGGGTGGCCGGATACCGTTGAAGGCCTGACCCGCCTCAAACGCAAATTCATCCTGGCGACCTTGTCGAATGGGAATGTCGCGCTGATGGTGAACATGGCCAAGCACGCCGGGTTGCCGTGGGACGCGATCCTCGGTGCGGAAGTCGCCCATGCCTACAAGCCGCAACCCGAGGCCTACGACCGGACCGCCGCCTTTCTCGACCTGAAGCCGGCGCAATGCATGATGGTAGCGGCGCACAACGGCGACCTGCTCGCCGCCCGCGGTCGCGGCTTCCATACCGCGTTCGTCAGCCGGCCGCTCGAGCACGGTCCCAACAAGACCAGGGATGTGCGGGCCGAGCACGATTTCGATGTGATCGCCGACAGCTTTATTGACCTCGCCGCCAAGCTCGGCTGTTGAGGCGATGCCGAAGCGCCGAGCCTCCGTCCTGCTCGCCGGCCTCGCCGGTGGGGGCATGCTGCTCGCGGGCACGGACGCCGCCCTCGCGCAGGAGCGAACACCGAGCCTGCCAGCCGCGCCGCAACCGACGCCTCGGTTGCCACAAGGCCCGCCGGGCGGCTCGAGCAATTACGTCGTCGGCGCCGCCGCCAACGAGCACGGATCGTTTCTCTGGGTTGTCGACAGCATCCAGCATGTCGTGACGCTGTGCGAGAAGTCGGATACCAAAGACTTCACCTGCACCAAAAAACCACTGCCTTGACCCTTCCACTCGATGTCGGGGTCATGTCAGCAGATCGGCGCAGCGCCGCTCGAGGACTTCCGTTGACGCGAAGAAATCGTCGCCGA
>DASQCY010000424.1:0-2265 GCA_035634495.1 Allostellaceae bacterium | reverse complement strand
CGACGAGCCGACCGCCGGGCTCGATCCAATAGCGGCTGCTGAATTCGACACGTTGATTAGGGATCTACGGGGTAGCTTGGGCCTTACGGTATTCATGGTGACCCATGATCTCGACACTTTGTTTTCGATCTGCGATCGGGTTGCCGTGCTAGTCGACCGGAAGATTCGTGCTGGTACCTTAGAGCAGATGCTGCAAGACAATCATCCGTGGATCCAGTCCTACTTCCACGGCCCGCGCGGGCGAGCTGCCTTGCTCTCAGAAGGCGAACATTTGCCGAAACAAGGGACGCGGCTTGCCGCCCCTCTTTAAGTATCTTGCACCGAGAGAGAATATATGGAGACACGGGCTCATTATGTGGCGGTCGGCACCTTCGTTCTAGCGGTCATCTTTCTTGCCTTTGTCGCCGTTCTGTGGCTGGGACACACCGAATTTGGCGAGCAAGCGAAACGTTACTACATCTTTTTTAGTGGATCGGTGGCAGGGCTCAACAAGGGTTCCCAGGTGCAATACAATGGAATTCCGGTTGGCCGCGTCGTCGATATCCGCGTCGATCCCAACAATCTAGAGCAAATACAAGTAACGGTCGAGATCGACACAACCATTGTCGACATCAAGTCCGACGCCCGCGCATTCCTCGATGCCAATATCCTGAACGGCATCGCCACAATCCAGATCCGCGGCGGGACGCGAGAGGCGGTTAATCTCGAGCCGGAGCCTGGACACAAATACCCGGTGATCAAGGCGGGTAGATCAGAGCTCGAAGAAGTAAAGGCCAGCCTTCCCGAATTGGTGGCAGATCTTAAAGCAGCAACCCACAGCTTGAACGCACTCCTCGACGAGCAAAACCGCCAAGCAGTTTCCGAGACTCTGCAAAATATCCGCATGATAACCGGGTCCTTCGTCGAGCCCAGCAAGGAAGTGGGCGAGGTTATCGATAACGCCAACAAGGCCGTTGTCGAATTTAAATCATTTTTCCGTGACGTCGATCAGAGCTATACGGAAAAAGGCGGGCTAAAGGATCAGCTGTCGCAAACTCTCTCTGACGCCGACCGGCTGGCCAAGAACCTCAACGAGGCCGGCCGGCAACTGCAACTGGTCCTTCAAGAAAATCGGCCGGGCATCCGAAATTTCACCCAGGGCACCTTGACCCAGGTGAGTGATCTCGTCACCGATCTGCAACGGTTCGTGGCGGGGGCGACCCGCTTCGTGTCCGACATGGAACGCAATCCGACCCGGTTGCTGTTCGGCGAGCGGCGCGAGGGGTATCGGCCGCAATGACGTCGCCAACGGCGCGAACTTCGCGCCGGTGGCTGGCGAGCATCTGGGCGCTCGCGCTGACAGGTTGCGCCAGCCTTCTCGGGCTCGGTCCGGCGCCGCATCTCTACCGGGTGACACCCAAGAGCACCTACCCGGCGAACTTGCCGCACCCGGCCGGGCAACTCCTGGTCGACGTGCCGCTCGCGCCGGCGGGGCTCGATACCGAGCGAATCGCGCTAAGCCGCTCTGCCGTCTCGATCGACTATTTTGCGGATTCGGAGTGGATCGATCGCGTCCCACTGATGGTCCAGACTGGTCTTCTTGATTCGTTTGAGAACAGCAAGGCGATCACCGCGATTGACCGCGAGTCGGTCGGATTACGCGCCGATCTGATCCTGAAGACCGAAATCCGGCATTTCGAGGCAGTCTACGATTCGCCAAACGAGGCACCCGAGGTGCTGGTCACGATCATCGCCAGGCTCGTCGATCCGTCCGGCCGCGATGTCGTAGCGCATGCCGCGTTCGAGCGCCGCAAGCAGGCCCAGGGGAGCGAAATTGCGCAGATCGTGCTCGCCTTCGACGATGCGCTTGGAGGAGTAATGGAGGACATCGTGCTGTGGACCGTGCGCAATCCCGCTTTCTCGGGGAAGCGCCGTCCGCTATAATGATCACCTTTCGTTCACGAAGGTCGTCGTTTGGCGCGCGAGAACGGTCGAAAAAGTCTGCTCGTGAATCCGGCCGAGATCGAGCGAATGGCCTCGGCAGCCGCGGTAGTCGGCGATTGCCGGCGCGAACTTGCCGCGCGCAACCGCAGCATCGTTAGCGAAGCATTGGCCGACAAACCGGTCTCTGAGTGGCGGCATTACCCCGATGGGGAGGTCTACGACCCGAAAAGCCACGCCCAATACTTTTACCACACCCATCCGGTGAAGGGACGGCCTCTCCGGGAGCATGGGCATTTCCACACCTTTTTGCGCGCCGAGGGCATGCCGGTCGGGGCTGCGCCG
>DASQCY010000423.1:0-14230 GCA_035634495.1 Allostellaceae bacterium | reverse complement strand
TCAGACCCTGGCCGACAGCCGCTCTGTCACCTGCCAGGTTTACATCGCGACACGCCGCTCCGCTTCGGTTCCCAATGATAGCCGGGATTGGTCCGGCAAGTTATCTGTCAGGCTGCTGACTTAGATCAAGGCGGTCGCGTGTCACCCCGGCGAGAGTGACGACGAGTTTCGGGCGGGAAACGGCCGATGATTTTCATCATAGACGATGATGACGGAGTTCGGGATTCGCTTCGGCTGCTGCTCGAATGCGAAGGCTTTGAGGTCCGCGAATTCGCCTCCTGTCGGAAGTTTCTTGCCACCGTCCGCAGTGGCGATGGCGATTGCCTGATTCTCGATCTTCATATGCCGGAAATGGGCGGGATCGAGCTGCTCGAAGGGATGCGCCGGCGCGGCGACCGGCTTCCGGTCATCCTCATTACCGGGCGCCTCGACCCCAAGACCCGGGAGCGCGCCCGCGCCGCCGGTGCCCTGGCGGCCGTCGAGAAGCCGTATAAGGCCGCCGAAATCCTCAACCTGGTACGACGCGCCTCGGGTCAGCGGCATCAGCCAACCGTTCCCCGCCATTGAAGAGCGCCGGGCGGCCGCAGCCCAGCGGCATTTATTGAGCAGACCGGGTCAGGAAATATCGGCAGCAGGCGGTGTGTGCGCCTTGAGGCCGTGCCGTATCATCGCCTCCCAACCTTCCTCAGGGCTGTCTGCAACCGCGAACAGCGCGAGATCTTCGGCAGCGATCATGCCCTTGTCGACGAGCGCGTTGAAATCGACGATGCGATGCCAATAGTCGCGCCCGAACAATACGATCGGCATTGGTGGCGCCTTGCGGGTCTGCTGCAATGTCAGGATCTCGAAGAGTTCGTCCATTGTGCCAAAGCCGCCCGGGAAAACCGCGAGCGCGTTGGCCCGCATCGCCAGATGCATCTTGCGCATTGCGAAATAGTGGAAGCGGAAGGTCAGCTCCGGTGTCGAATAAGGGTTGGGCTCCTGCTCGGCCGGCAGACTGATATTGAAGCCAATGCTGGGTGCTCCGGCATCGCAAGCGCCCCGATTGGCGGCTTCCATGATGCCGGGTCCGCCGCCGGTGGCAATGACATTGTCACGCAGCCGACCGTCGGGGGCGAGCGGGCCGCCACACTCGGAGACAAGCCGTCCAAAAGCGCGCGCCAGCTCGTACCATCGCGTTTGGCGGATGCGGCACTGGGCGCGCTCCAGTGCCGGCGCGTCCTCTGCCGCTCGCAGCAAGCTCTGGGCCTCTTCGGGCGAGGGGATTTGCGCGCTGCCAAAAACAATGATTGTCGAGCGCACTCCCCAGTCGCGCAGCGACAACTCGGCCTTTGCGTATTCCAGTGCAAAGCGCACCGCGCGCATCTCGTCGCGCAGCAAAAACTCGACGTCCTCGACCGGCAGCCGATAGCTCTTCGAGCGTCTCTGAGCGGAGTTGTCAGTCATCGAAGTTCTCTCGGCGCGCGGGATTGCCTGTCTTAGCCCCAGGGCCGCAAGGCCTGGGACTGGTAGGGGTGGTCCATTAGATCATCGTCCGGGGCCTCTGCGCCGCGTGGCTGCGGCATAGCCAAGAGAGCTTGAATGCGCTCCTCGGTTGCCGGGTGATCCCGAAACAGCGACGGCACCCGCAGCGGTGCCGCAGGCGGAAACCGACCGCGCAGCAGCATCTGCTCCTGGCGACGCAGCTTGACGAGAGCGGATGCCAGGCCATGCGGGTCGCCGGCTAACTCGGCCGCTTCGAGATCGGCCTCACCTTCGCGGGTGCGCGACAGCGCGAGCTGCAACAGGCCTACACCGAGGGGTGCAAATGCCAACACTAGCAGCGGGACGATTGGGAAGCTGGGTGCTGAAACAGTGCGCAAGAAGAGGCTGAAGAACACGAGCAGAAACGCAATCTGAGATACCGTGCGCGTGAGCTGCCCTACTACCATCGCGAGCTGCATCAAGGCGATGTCGCCATTGCGCACATGGACGATCTCGTGCGCGAGGATCCCTCGGATCTCCCGAACGGTCATCCCGTGGACCAACCCCTCCGACAATGCAATCGTGATTGCCTCGCCACCTCCAATCGTAAAGGCGACGGGAAACCGCTCACCGACCCAGCAGAGATGCGGGACGCGATCGAGACCGGCGCGGCGGCAGAGCCCATCAAGCATTTCATAGAGTACAGGGGCCTGCCGCCGTGCCACCGGGCGGGCGCCGATTGCCCGGAGCACGAGCCCCGGCGGCACCCGCCGCGCGAGCACGAGCATCATAGCGCCGCCCAGCAGGCTCCACAGAATTCCGTTCCACTCGGCGACGATCCAGCCGCAATAAGAGAGAAGCGCTGCCATTGCGATCAGAAGCAAGGCCGAATGCCGCCGGCTATGGCGCCGGCGCCACTCGCTGTCAGCGCTTACCACGCGCCTCCTCCAACGGTCGAAACCGCTGATGAATGGCTCAGAGCCAACCGCTTCTGCATAACGATCCCTCGGCACAGCGAAGCTGAGCAATATTCGCCGGCACCTGCGGGACCGACCTTGATCCAGGTCAATTGCGGTCGTGGTGTTCGAGTCAAAGATAGAGTCTGCCGCTGATCCCGGTTCGGCGAGGCGTGGCACGAGGAATGCGGATGGGAAGCCAGCACCTGTTTTTTCGATAGCACGACACGGGGTGGATCATGGCGAAGAGCCACAGCACGCTGCTCACCGACCTTTATCAGCTAAACATGATGGCGGCCTATCTCGAGCACGGCCTCACCGGGACCGCCGTGTTCGAACTTTTCGTCCGCAAACTTCCATCACGCCGCAGCTTCCTTATGGCGGCGGGGCTCGAGCAGGCCCTGCAATTTCTCGAAACCGTTTCCTTCACACCACGAGATCTCGACGAGATCCGCGGTTTGGGACAGTTTTCCGAGAGCTTCCTCGCCTATCTCCGGTCTTTCCGCTTCAGCGGCGACGTCGACGCGATGCGTGAGGGGACCGTGTTTTTTCCCGACGAGCCGATCCTGCGGGTGACGGCGCCGCTGCCCGAGGCGCAGTTCGTCGAAACCCGCCTCGTCAACCTGCTGCATTTTCAGACGGTTGTCGCCTCGAAAGCGGCGCGCATGGTGCTCGCTGCACCTGGAAAGCCGCTGATCGATTACGGGTTCAGGCGCGCGCACGGCGACGAGGCCGGGCTGCTCGCGGCGCGCGCCAGCTACATCGCCGGGTTTAGCGGCACCGCGACGGTAGCGGCCGGGATTGAATTCGGCATCCCCGTCTACGGCACGATGGCGCATTCCTTTATCCAGGCGCATGACAACGAGACCCGCGCCTTCGAGCATTTCGCCCATTCGCATCCGCGAGGCCTCGTTCTGCTGATCGACACCTACGATACCGAACGCGCCGCAGGCCGGGTGGTGGCGCTGGCGCCGCGCCTGGCGGCACAGGGCATCACCATCGCCGGTGTCCGTATCGACAGCGGCGACCTCGGCGAGCACGCGCGACGTGTTCGCCGGATCCTCGACGATGGCGGACTCCCGGCCGTCAAGATCGTCGCGAGCGGCGGGCTTGACGAGGACGCACTGCTGGCCCTGTCGCGAGCCGGCGCCCCGATCGACTCCTACGGGGTCGGTACGAGCCTGACCACCGCGTCGGACGCCCCGGCACTCGACTGCGCCTATAAGCTGCAAGAATATGCCGGTACGGCCCGGCGCAAGCGCTCGGAAGGCAAGGCGACCTGGCCCGGCCGCAAGCAGGTTTGGCGACGCTATGACGAGGGCGGCAGGCTGGGGCGCGACCTCGTGTCGCTCGCCAAAGACCGGCAGGAAGGGGAAGCGTTGCTCTGCCCGGCAATGCGCGGCGGCCAGTGCCTCTCCGATAATCCGGACCTGGCTGCCGCCCGCAACCACGCAAAAGATCAACTGGCGCGGCTGCCCGAGCCGCTCGCGCGGCTCGAACCTTATACCTACCCGGTCGAAATCGGCGCGTCGTTGCGCGAACTGGCGGCGGAGCTCGACCGCCGGGCGGGGATCGACGGTACGCCAGCGTGATTGGCGAATGAGCGCGGCGAAAGCCGGCACGTCTGAGTGGCGCGGACCGGCACCGCAAAACGTTGATATCAGCCGCAAGGTGGCGTTCCTCGCAACACCACGGGTCTATGCGGAGCAACCGACCGGGGTCGAAATTGTCGAGACGCACTTCTCGTGGGTATTTCTGACCGATCGGTACGTCTACAAGCTCAAGAAGCCCCTGCGCGGCGACGGCTTTGATTTCTCGACTGCCCAAGCCCGGCGAAGCAATGCCGAAGCAGAGGTGCGCCTCAATCGCCGGCTGGCCGCCGACATCTATCTCGGGGTCGTGCCGCTGACCCTGGCTGGCGGCGACCGCCTGGCGATCGACGGCAAGGGCGTCGTCGTCGACTGGCTGGTCAAGATGGTCCGCCTCTCCGCCGAGCGGATGCTCGACCGCCGCCTCGCCGGCGGGGACTGGCACGATGCCGATATCCACGCGCTCGCCGATGGCCTCGCCAGGTTCTTCGCGACAGCCCGGCGCGCCCCCATCCAGCCGATGGCCTATCTCGACCGCTTCCGTGCTGAATGCCGCGCGAGCCGCCGTGCTTTTCATTCCAGCGGCAATCCCGCGCTGCGATATGCCGTCAACGCCGTCGTGCGTTACATCGAGGCCTTTATCGGCCGCTGTCCCGGTGTGTTGTTGCAACGCCTCGAGGCTCGCCGGGTCGTAGAGGGACATGGCGATCTCCGTCCCGAGCACATCTGTCTGGGATCGACACCGCGGATCATCGATTGCCTCGAATTCCGACCCGATTTGCGCTGTCTCGACCCGGTGGACGAGCTCGCGTTTCTGGCGATGGAGTGCGAGAGGCTGGGCGCCCGCAGCATCGGGCGAGTGTTGTTCCATCATTATTGCCGGCGCGCGGGCGATTACCCGCCGCCCGTGCTGATCGCTTTTTACAAGGCCATCGGTGCCCTGATACGTGCCCGCATCGCGATACTACACCTGCAGGAGACGCCGGTGCGAGATCCTGCGAAATGGCCGAAGCGAGCTGCGGAGTATCTCGCAATCGCGCGCCGCGAATGCCGGCATCTTGTTCGCTGATCACCGTCCGAGAGCTCGCCGCGCTCTCCCTGGTTTAGCCCGGCCGCGCAGCCTTAACTGCGGAGAGGCCGATGAACGCTGCGCTGACGGTTGTCAGCCGGCCCAGCACTTGGTCCCAGGGAGCGCACAGACGAGCGGCAAAGCGCGACCGCGGGTAATAGATCCCGCCTCGAACTGTTTCGACGGTAAGGCCCGCCCGTTCGGCGAGGCTCTTGAGCTCGCGCTGCGAGCGGAACCTCGCTCGACGCCACAGCGCCGACCCGCACCACGCGCGAACGCGGCGCGACGCCGCCCAGGAGCTCCATCTGCCGAGCTCGCCGATGACGAGCCGGCCGCCGGGCCGCAGCACGCGCGCCATCTCCCGGAACACGGGCCCCGGATCTTCGACAAAGCAGAGAATGGTGACCGCAACGACGGTATCGAAGTGTTCCGACGCAAACGGCAGGTGCTCAGCGGCCGCGACCTCGAACGCGATCGCCGCCTTCTGATTTTTCGCTCGCATGCGGGCGGCGTCGATCATCTCCTGCGAGGCGTCGATACCAGTGACCTGGGCACGCCGCTCCCAGAGCTCCAATGCGAGGTCTCCGTCCCCGCAGCCGACATCGAGGACGCTCGTACCCGCCACATTGCCCGCCAGCTCAAGGATCAGCGCCCGTTCGAGGCGATCGGTGATGACCCCGATATCGGCGGCCCGCCATTCGGCATAAAGCCCCGGTCCTAGCCCCGGAAAGGCGCGATTCGCCCGAACTTGGTTCATCGATTGCTCCCGATAGGGCACTCAACGTCTACGCTATCAGCGTGTTCGGCGGATTGATCCAGATCAAGGCTGGATCCGGCCAGCCTGAGCTCAATGCCCCTTGCCGGGACGCAAGCGCCGCTCGCGTCGAGATCGGGAATGCGGAAGGGGTGAGTGGGGATGAGTGATTTCGGTCGGATGCTCGGACAGGAAATCCCTCGGCTGCGGCGCTACGCACTTTCGCTCACCCGGGATTCGGTGCGGGCCGATGATCTTGTGCAAAGCACCCTCGTGCGCGCCCTCGCCAAAAGCCATCTCTGGCAGCCCGGCACCAATCTGCGCCGTTGGCTGTTCACTATACTGCACAATCAGCGAGTGAGCGAGGTGCGCCAGATGATCCGAGAGCAACGGGCCCTCGCAGATGAGCGCGTTGCTGCGCTCTCGCCCGTCTCCTCAGATCCCACGACCCGGATCGCCTTGCTGGAGCTCGATCGCGCTATCGCAGTCCTGCCGGAAGCTCGGCGCCAGGTCGTGTTGCTGATCGGCCTCGAAGAAATGTCTTACGGCGAGGTCGGGGACATCCTCGGGGTCCCGGTCGGTACAGTCCGATCCCGGCTACCACGCGCGCGCGAGACCCTACGCAGGACCTTCCTTACCGAAGCGCAGATTGAGAAGCCCGTCTCGCGGAACGATGGTGCGCGGTATGAGCGCATTGCCGCGTAGCTCCGGGGGTTGACCCAGGCCGGCAATGTCTCGCGGGAGTATCCATGAGCAAGCAAACTCCATTCGCGTCGGCTTCGCCGTGGCATTTTTTGTCGTGCTGGCGCCTGCCGCCAGCAGCGCGGCCGACCTTGCTGCCGGCGAGTTGCTGGCCGACAAGTGGTGCGCCGAATGTCACGGCGTTCGTGGTGGCCGGCTGGGACCGAATCTAGCGGCACCGACATTTCCGGAATTGGCGGCGGAACCTTCGATCACCGCGTATTCACTTCGCGCGCTGTTGCGGGCCCCGCACGAGACGATGCCCCAGATCACCTTCACGCCCGACGAAATGGAGGACATTGTCGGTTACATCATCTCGTTAAAACTCCACCACTGAGGCGCACCGTGGATTTGCGCAGCTTGCGATCGCTGTACTGACAAAACCGGCGCTTAAGGTATCTTTGCATAGGAGCCCGATCCGACCGAAGTCCTTGCAACCGATTTGGGAAACTCAGCGATTGGGAATCGAATTCTGCCGGCGAGCGCCGCCCAATGTAGCCGACACAGATTCGACGCTGATTTTCGAGGAAATCTGTGTCAACGTGTCGAGCGTTTCGCACACAAGAACCCTATCGACCCGGCTGTTTTGCCAGTTTGCTGGCTTGTTGCCAGAGCTCGAAAATTTGCCAATCGCGGGATCATGCGTGAAGCCAAGTTTGTGCGAGCTATCATCGAGCCCAAGACCTTGCGCCGGATGTCGATGATCTCGCGGGTCGGCTCCTCCTCGTAGTCGTTGCCGCCGTCTCGTGCCGGCAGACGTCTGCTTGGAGCAGGCAGACCGTCCTACAAAGTCTCGGTTTCTGGCTGTCCAAGGTTTGCCTATGGGTGGCTATTTCCGTCGGCGCTGGCGGGACCTCCGCAGGATGGTCAGCAGCTCAACCGGCTCCAGTCTTTCGGTGTTTTGGAACTGATATCGCTTCGTCCGAATAAAGAGAAAGATCAGGCCGCTGACGGATATAGCTTTGCACTCTTTATCTTTACAGTCCTACAACTCCATTTACTAGCTTGCGCGTTGCCGCCACTTATTGGGCTCATTTCACTTACGCGGTTCTAGGCTTTATCAGCGGGTTCAGCCTACGGTTCTCTTGAAGGGGTGACAACTCATCGTTCTTCGCTGCCGGAGCGGACCTTCGTCCGTGTGTAAGACGCTCCTTTCAGACAGGGGGCGCGGATATGAGCCATGCTTATGGCGATTGATACAGGTCAATGCAGCAGGTTCGGTAGTGAGGTGTCCTCTCGCTTGTTGTTGAGGAGAAAAGGGTGACCTGGGACATCATCACCAAGCAAGCGGGACGGGACAGCCCAGGACCCAATCTGCGCGACTACGCCGCGGTGCGCGCTGCGTTCACCTGGGACGCGGTGCGCGCAGAGCTGGCGATGCCGAACGGGCTCAACATCGCCTATTGGGCACTCGACCGTCACGTCGTCGAAGGCCGCGGTGACAAGCTGGCGCTGCGCTGGCTCGGCAAGAATGACGAGAGACGGGACCTCACTTATCGCGAACTCTTGGCGCTCAGTAACCGCTTCGCCAATCTGCTGCGGGATCTGGGTATCGGCAGAGGCGAGCGAGTCTTCAGTCTGCTTGGGCGGATCCCCGAGCTCTATGTCGCCGCGCTCGGGACTTTGCGCAACGGCAGTGTCTTTTGCCCACTGTTTTCCGCATTCGGCCCCGAGCCGGTGCGCACCCGGATGGCGATCGGCGAGGCAAAAGTGCTGGTCACGACTGCCGCGCTCTACCGGCGCAAAGTCGCCGATTGGCGCAATGAGCTCCCTGGACTGCAACATGTGCTGCTGATAGATCGCAGTGACACCCCGGCCTTCGCCGGGACGACCGATTTCGACACGGCGATGGCGAAGGCCAGTGCCGAACCGCGCCTCGCAGCCACCCGGCCGGAAGACCTCGCGTTATTGCACTTTACCAGCGGCACAACGGGCCGGCCAAAGGGCGCGATGCATGTCCACGAGGCGGTCCTCGCGCATCACATCACCGGCCGTTACGCGCTCGATCTGCATCCCGACGATACCTTCTGGTGCACCGCTGATCCCGGCTGGGTGACGGGCACCTCCTACGGGATCATCGCCCCACTGACTAACGGCGTCACGATGATCGTCGACGAGGCCGAGTTCGACGCAGAGCGCTGGTACCGCATTTTGCAGGATGAGCGAGTCACGGTCTGGTACACCGCGCCGACCGCGATCCGCATGCTGATGAAGACCGGGCCAGAGGTTGCGTGGAAATACGATCTCTCGCGTTTGCGCTTTTTAGCCAGCGTCGGCGAGCCGCTCAACCCAGAAGCAGTGGTGTGGAGCCACCGCGTGTATTTTCGGCCGTTCCATGACAATTGGTGGCAGACTGAGACCGGCGGCATCATGATCGCCAATTTCGCCTCAGTTGATATCAAGCCGGGGTCGATGGGGCGCGAGCTCCCGGGCATCAATGCGGCGATTGTCGCGCGCCGACCCGACGGCACCATACACCGGATCGAGGAGCCAATGACGGCTGGCGAACTCGCCTTGCGCGCCGGTTGGCCGTCGATGTTCCGCGGCTATGTCAATGAACCCGAGCGCTACCGGAAATGCTTTGCTGATGGCTGGTATCTGACCGGCGATCTTGCGATGCGCGATACCGACGGCTACTTCTGGTTCGTCGGACGCGCCGACGATGTCATCAAATCGGCCGGCCACCTGATCGGCCCGTTCGAAGTCGAAAGCGCGCTCATGGAGCATCCTGCGGTCGCCGAGGCCGGCGTCATCGGCAAGCCCGACCCGGTCGCCGGAGAGATCGTCAAGGCCTTCATCAGCCTCAAACCCGGGTACACTGCGAGCGAGCTCCTCGCCCGCCAGCTCTTGGGTCATGCGCGCAAGCGGCTCGGCCCGGCTGTGGCGCCGAAAGAGATCGCATTTCGCCCCGATCTGCCGCGCACGCGCAGCGGCAAGATCATGCGCCGGCTGCTGCGTGCCCGCGAGCTCGGGCTCCCGGAAGGCGACCTCTCGACCCTTGAGGAGGCGGAGTCGTGAACGAGGTGCACGCGGCCAAGCCGCATCTGACGCGCGAGCATCTTTTGGCGCTGCTGCACGGAATGATCCGCATCCGCCGCTTCGAGGAGAAATGCGCGGAGCTTTATCAGCAGGAGAAAATCCGCGGGTTTCTCCACCTCTATATTGGCGAAGAGGCGATTGCCGTCGGCGCAATGCTGGCGCTCACACCGATGGATGCAGTGGTCGCGACCTATCGCGAGCACGGCCATGCGCTCGCCCGCGGCGTGTCGATGGATGCAGTGATGGCCGAGATGTACGGCAAGGCCGAAGGTTGCAGCCGCGGTCGCGGCGGGTCGATGCATCTCTTTGATGCGCCGACCCGGTTTTATGGCGGCAATGCCATCGTCGGCGGCGGACTGCCGCTCGCCGTGGGCTTGGCATTGGCCGAAAAGATGGAAAAGCGCGATGGCATTGCCGCCTGTTTTTTTGGTGAAGGCGCCGTCGCCGAAGGCGAGTTTCACGAGAGCCTCAATCTGGCGGAGCTGTGGCGGCTTCCGGTGCTGTTCGTCTGCGAGAACAACCTCTACGCGATGGGCACCCGGCTCGAGCGCTCGGAATCGCAGCCCGACATTCACATCAAGGCGCAGAGCTACAACGTCCCGGCCGAAGTGGTCGACGGCATGGACGTCGTCGCCGTCGAGGCCGCGACCCGGCGCGTATGCGCGGCGATCCGCGGCGGTGGCGGGCCGGCGCTCCTCGAATGCCGGACTTACCGGTTTCGCGCGCATTCGATGTTCGATCCGCAGCTCTATCGCGAGAAGGCCGAGGTCGAGGAATGGAAGCGGCGCGATCCGATCGACCGTCTCGCGTTGTGGATGCGCGAAACGAGGCAGCTGCACGACAGCGACCTTGCAGCGATCGAGGCGCAGGTCGCCTCCGAGATCGAGCACAGCGTGACCTTTGCCGAGAGCGGCCATTGGGAACCGGCCGCCGAACTGACGCGCGACGTCTATGCCTCTGAGGGTGTGCCATGACCGAGGGTGTTCGCGAGATCACCTACCGCGATGCGGTGCGTGAAGCGATCCGCGGGGCGTTGCTAACCGATCCGCGCGTGTTTCTGATGGGCGAGGATGTCGGCCGCTATGGCGGCTGCTATGCGGTGACGAAGGGGCTGCTCGATGAGTTCGGTCCCGAGCGCATCCGCGACACGCCGCTGTCCGAGTCGGCCTTTGTCGGCGCCGGGATCGGCGCCGCTCTCGGCGGGATGCGCCCGATCGTCGAAATCATGACGGTCAATTTCAGCCTCCTTGCGCTCGACCAGATAGTCAACAACGCCGCGACGATCCGCCATATGTCGGGCGGGCAATTCGCAGTTCCCCTGGTCATTCGCATGGCCACCGGCGCCGGCCGCCAGCTGGCGGCGCAGCACTCGCACAGCCTCGAGGGCTGGTACGCGCATATCCCCGGGCTCAAGGTGGTGACGCCAGCGACGTTGGAAGACGCGCGGTTCATGCTCGCCGCCGCGCTTGCCGATCCCAACCCGGTGCTGATTTTCGAGCATGTCATGCTCTACAACCGCAGCGGCGTGCTGCCGTCCGGCATCGGGACGGTCGATATTGACAGCGCCGTCGTGCGGCGCCCAGGCACGCATGTGACGCTCCTCACTTATGGCGGGACTTTGTTCAAAACCCTTGACGCAGCGGAGGTACTCGCGAAGGACGGGATCGAGGCGGAGGTCATCGATTTGCGCGTCCTGCGGCCGCTCGACGCCGAGACAGTGCTGGCCTCGGTGGGAAAGACGCGCCATGCGGTAATCATCGATGAGGGCTGGCGCAGCGGCAGCCTCTCGGCCGAAATCAGCGCGCGGATCATGGAAGGAGCGTTCTGGGACCTCGACGCTCCAGTCGGGCGCGTGTGCAGCGCCGAAGTGCCGATCCCCTATCCGCACCACCTCGAGGAAGCTGCGCTGCCACAACCGGCGGCAATCGTCGCCGTGGCCAAGGCTACCCTTGGCGGCTGATGGCCGAGTTTCGCATGCCCTCGCTCGGCGCCGACATGGAAGCCGGGACATTGGTCGAATGGCTGAAGCGGCCGGGTGATCATGTCAAGCGCGGCGATGTCGTCGCTGTGGTCGAGACCCAGAAGGGTGCCATCGAGGTCGACATCTTCGAAGACGGCGTCATCGAACGCTGGCTCGTCGAGCCTGGCACGACGGTGCCGGTTGGGACACCGCTCGCGCTGATCGGCGATGGCGAGCCCGCCGCCGCTGTACCGGCTCCGGAAGCTGCGGCACCTGCGGCGGCGGCCGAGCGGGCAGCGCCACCAGCACCAGTGCAGCAACCCCCAGTGCCGGCCCTCGAACCGGAGCCCCCGGCGCGCCGCCCACGGGCTTCGCCGGCCGCCAGGCGCTTGGCGGCCGAGCAACGGATCGCCCTCGATGAGCTAACCGGAAGCGGGCCAGACGGCGCGATCGTGCGCAGCGATGTCGAGCGGGCGGCAGCCGGAGTGGCGCAGCGTTCAACCGCACCCAAGCGCCTCGATCTCGGAGAGATGCGGCGCGCGATCGCAGCAGCGATGGCGCGCTCGAAGCGCGAGATTCCGCATTACTATCTGAGCACGACAATCGACCTCACCCGCGCTCTGGCCTGGCTGGAGGGGGCCAACGCAACCCGCCCGCCGGCGCAGCGGCTGCTCCTCGCCGCATTGCTGCTCAAAGCCGTCGCGCGCGCCCTCGGTCAGGCCCCGGAGTTCAACGGCTTCTTCACCACGGAAGGGTTTCAGCCCGGCGCCGGCATCCATGTCGGCACAGCGATCGCGATCCGCGGCGGCGGGCTTGTCGCGCCCGCCATCCACGAAACGGAGAAGCTTTCGCTCGACGAGCTGATGGTGCGGCTGCGCGATCTCGTCGCCCGCGCCCGCAGCGGCGCATTGCGTAGCTCCGAGCTGTCGGATCCGACGATCACGGTCACTAATCTGGGTGAGCGGGGCGTCGAGACCGTGTTCGGGGTCATCTACCCGCCCCAGGTAGCCCTGGTCGGCTTTGGCGCACCGGTCCAACGGCCGTGGGCCGCCGGCGGGGAGATTGGCGTCCGACGCGTCCTGACGGCGACGCTCGCCGCCGACCATCGCGCCAGCGACGGCCATCGCGGCGCCCTGTTTCTCGCCGATATCGATCGCCGGCTGCAAAACCCGGAGGCATTATGACCCGCGACGACGTCACCGCCGTTCTGATTGATGAGCTCGGCCGGATCGCTCCCGAGATCGACGCGACCGGGATCGATCCGGACGCCGATCTGCGCGAAGAGCTCGACATCGATTCGATGGACTTCCTCAACTTGGTGGCCGCTCTCCACGAACGGCTCGATCTCGATATCCCCGAAATCGACTATCCCAATCTCGCCACGCTCGGCCACGCGGTCGACTATCTGGCGCAAAGGCTCGGCGCCGCCGCATAAGGTGCGGCCATCGCAGCCAAGCCGGCTGCGATGATGCGCCGCGAGCCGGCACTCTCGTCCCTCTATGCTGCCGCGGCCAGGGATCAGGCATCTCATCGATAAATCCTTTTGAGCAGAGCATTTCGCGCAGAGGAGTAATGCTGTGGGACGCCTGAGACATCCGCTGATGCTCACGGTCGCTCTGGCGGTAATGCCTGTCAAAGCTAACGCGCAAAACGGCAACATGGCGGGCGGGCATGTCTTCGCACGAGAAGCTTGCAAGGCCTGTCACATGGTCGAGCTCGAACAGCTCTCTCAGAGAAGGCTCGTTATCGCACCGGCTTTCCGCGAGATTACGAACGCCCCAGGGATCACTGCGACGGCACTCCGCGTGTTTCTCGGGACGTCCCATCCGAAAATGCCGAACCTGATTCTCACGCCGGAAGAGATGGCCGATGTGATCGCCTACATACTGAGTCTACAAGATCGTCGCTGACGAGGGGTGCTTCAGTCAGGGGCCGTGCCATTATTTGATGGAGGTCGACACAGCCAAGACGCAGCCCCCGACAACAGCAACCCCAATCTTCCTACGCTTGCAGCCGGGCCCTCGTTGCGGGTTGGCCCACCTACCGGCGGGTGCCATTCTTCCGCAACGCATTGCGATTGAGCCTTCCAGCTCTCACTGGAGAACCTCGTCCAGCTTCCAACGTCATTCCGCCGTATTCCGACACCGCCGCGATGTCGGAATGGGAATAGCACGGATAATCAGCAACGGGCTGACTGGCAGCACATACGAAGTGAGAGCTGGCTCAGCATTGCACAACCTCCGGACGAAGTTGTTTAAGAACTCAGGGGTGCTCCGTCGCCCGAGCGGATGCTCGGCTGATCGTCTGGATAGCCGCCAAATGCGTCGCTGCGATCTTCGATGTAGATTTAATCGGCCTGGGTAGCGCAAGAATCTGGCCGGCGCATTGAACCCATCGTCAGTCGGCCCCGAGTGCTCATACAGTACGAACTGCCGCGGTCGACTGCGCAGCGATCCGGCCGTCGACCCTGGCGCGGTGATCCCGCCCCTACCCGGGGAATAGCACCCGCATATGCCCGAGCGCCTCGACGAAGAGACGTTTGCAGACCGGCGCGCGGGCCTCGATGCGACCTATCAGCTCGCCGCGCTGACGCTCAGCGCGCGTCTCGCGATCGCCGACGCATAAGCCTCGACCACAATCTCTGTTTGATACAGGACG
>DASQCY010000422.1:0-3257 GCA_035634495.1 Allostellaceae bacterium | reverse complement strand
CTCCTCGTGGCACACGGGTATGGTACGTTGCAGACCAGGGACGGCATTGAAGCGCTTGCGCTCGCCCGACAGCATCATCCCGATCTGATCCTGATGGATATTCAGCTTCCCGAAGTATCCGGTCTTCAAGTGACCCAATGGATCAAAAAGGACGACGATCTGCGCATGATCCCTATCATCGCGGTGACTGCGTTCGCGATGAAGGGCGACGAGGAGAAGATCCGCGACGGCGGCTGCGAGGCCTATATCGCCAAGCCGATTTCAGTAGCAAGCTTTCTTAGAACTGTCGAGCGTTTCCTCTTCTGACGCGAGCGCTTTTCCTTACCCTGGTGCGTGCGAATAGCTCATGTCTGCCCGAGTCCTGGTTGTCGATGATGTCGAGGTAAACGTAAAGCTGCTCGAGGCCAAGCTATCGAGCGAATATTTCGACGTCCTATCGGCATATAACGGCCGTACCGCTCTGCAGATTGCCGACAGCGAACTGCCGGACGTGATCCTCCTCGACGTGATGATGCCGCGCATGGACGGGTTCGAGGTTTGCCGCCGGTTAAAGGCCAATCCCCGGACCGCCGACGTACCCGTAGTCATGGTGACTGCTTTGTCGGACGTCGCCAATCGCCTTCGCGGTCTCGAGGTTGGTGCCGATGATTTCCTGACCAAGCCGGTGAACGACATCGCCCTTTTCGCGCGCGTGCGCTCGCTCGCCCGGCTGAAGCGGATGATGGAAGAGTGGCGTTTGCGGGAAGAGATTTGCGGTCGGTTCGCCGGCCGCGATATCGCCGCAGCCGAGGATGCCAGGCCTGCAGTGATCCTGATCGTCGAAGAGGATCGCTTCGCTGCAGTGCAAATGGCCGAGACCTTGCGTTCGGCGGGCCATTCGGTAACCTGTGCCGTCGGCTGTGCCGACGCTCAAGCGTTGCTGGACTGCGACACCGAGCTGATCATAGTCAGCTTGTCGATGCCTAGCTGCGACCCGCTACGGCTCGTCTCGCGGTGCCGGGCGAATGAGGCCTTTCGCCAGCTTCCGATCTTGCTGATCGCCGAGGATATCGATCTGATCCGTGTCGCCAAAGGACTCGTCGATCTTGGCGCCAATGACTATCTTATTCGGCCGGTGGACCGGAATGAGTTGCTGGCGCGTACGGGCACCCAAGTCCGCCGCAAGAGACTGCAGGACCGACTGCAACAGAACTATCAGCGCGGCCTGTCTCTCGCCCTGACCGACCCGCTGACGAGCCTTTACGTTCGTCGCTACGGAGAGGCTCATCTCGACGAGTTGATCGAGCGGGTCAATCAGGATGTCACGAGCGCGGCTGTCTTACTGTTCGACGTCGACCATTTCAAGCAGGTCAACGATACGCACGGCCATGAAGCCGGAGATGATGTGTTGCGGGAATTGGCCGCACGGACGCTGAAGAGTGTTCGCAGCGTTGATCTCGCCGTGCGATGGGGTGGAGAGGAATTTCTCGTGGTGATGCCCGAGACCGACCTCGCCAATGCGGCCACGGTCGCCGAGCGGCTCCGCGCTACGGTCGCCAAGGATGTGTTTACTGTCAGATCGACCGGCGAAAAGTTGGCTGTTACGATCAGTGTCGGAGTGGCTGCGGCGATCGCAGGCGGCGACCACCGTGATCGGCTATTGAAGCGCGCCGATGATGCCCTTTACAGCGCCAAGTCCGGCGGGCGGAACCGCGTGACCATCCGGGCAGCCGATATTTGACCGGTTGCGACGGCGATCAGGGAGCTGAAGGTTTGAACGCCATAGTCCTGATCTGCACCACGCGATTATTTTATCTTGGCTTCTTTGAATAAGACGTGTTTGCGGGCAATCGGATCGAATTTTTTGAGTTCGAGTTTACCGGTTTTGGTCCGCGGGTTCTTTTTCGTGACATAGTAGAAGCCGGTGTCGGCGCTGCTGACCAGCTTGATCAGAACGGTGTTCGTCTTGGCCATCGATAGGGTCCGTCAGCTTCAGGGATGCGGTGGATCGGAAAATAGCGATCGGCCGATTCCTGTCAAGGCTGGCTCGGTCGGCGCAGTCGTCGCGGTGAGCGGGGCGGCGGCCAGTTTCGGAGTCGCTGAGAGGGCGTGCACCGCCTCACTGAAGAGCGTTGGATCAGCGAGAAGGCGCTTAGCCACTTTAATGTCAATCTCATGGTCGCCCTGCCGCGCCGGGCACGAGTGGCGCAACTGAGACCAGGCGACTTCGTCGAGCGATGCTCGCGGACGAGGCGCCGACAACGCGACTGAGTTCGTCCGCTGCAATGCAATCTGCACGGAATTGTCGTCATCTCCGAGATCGCTCGTGCATAGGGTCGGAATGACGCCGTGTTCGTGTAGGAAATATCCCGACGGGGTAACTAGCTGGGCCCAAGTCAGCGTTAGTTCGCCGTCGTTTGGCAGGCGTAAAACGGTTTGGACGGTGCCCTTTCCGTAAGAGGCGCTACCCACGATGACCGCGCGCCCGACGTCCTGGAGCGCCGCGGCAACGATTTCGGAAGACGATGCTGAACCGCCATTAATCAGCACGACAATCGGTATTTGCGGGGCGATGCTGTCGCCAGATGCCTCAAAGAACTGTCGGCTCGCTGCGTGGCGGCCCACCGTCGCGACGATCGGCCCCTTGGGAATAAAGACATCCGAAAGGCTGACAGCCTGATCGAGCAGCCCGCCGGGGTTACCTCGAAGATCGAGAACGATGCCGCGCAGCCGCTGACCAATCTCGCGCTCCAGTCGCACGAGGTCCTCGACAATCTGCTGCGTCGTGTTCTGGTTGAAGCTCGCAATCTGAAAAACGGCGACGCCGCCGTCCCGCGACATCGTCACGGTGGGAAGAATGACCAGCGCCCGCTGAAGACGAAAGCTGCGCTTTTGGCTCGGGTTCGGACGATAAACCGTCACCTCTACCTGGCTGGAGATCGGGCCGCGAAGAGCATGAACCACATCGCTTTGCGAGCGGCCAGCCGTTGCTAAGCCGTCGACGGCGACAAGCCGGTCGTCAGGCCGGATACCGGCTAGCTCGGCAGGCCCACCGGCCGTCACCTGCGTGATCCGGAACTCTTCGCCGGAAAGCTCGAGGGTTATGCCGATCCCGCCAAACCCGTCGCGAACGGCGCGTTGATCACGAGCGATCTCAGGCGCAGCGTAACGCGAGAAGCGATCGAGCGCGCTGGTGATCCCATCGAAGACGGCCTTGTCAATTTGGTCTTCCGAAAGGGCGGCGACGATCGGCGACGCCGCCCTGGCATCGACTTCAA
>DASQCY010000421.1:0-2492 GCA_035634495.1 Allostellaceae bacterium | reverse complement strand
GACGGTGCGCGAGGCTAACGACCGCGGCTACGACTGCCTCGTCGTGGCCGATTGCGTCGGCTCGTACTTCCCGGAGTTTCAGGAGATGGGGCTGCGCATGATCAAGGCGCAAGGCGGCATCTTCGGCTGGGTCGCCTCGTCCGAGGCCGTCATGGCCGCACTCCAGACATCCACTCGTTGAGGACGACGTGATGAACACCGCTGAGATTGCCGCGCCGCGCTGGTGGGTTCCGGGCGACTGGAACGGCTTCTTCGGTCTGTTCACCAACGTCGTCCTCAACGTCATTGTGTTGACCGGGCTGTGCCTGCACGTCGTCAACCTGCCGGCCGGCATCGTCTACGGCCGCATCCTGCCGGCGCTCGGCATCGCGCTGCCGCTCGGCAACCTCTACTACGCCTACCTTGCCTGGCGGCTGGCCAAAAGCGAGGGGCGCGGCGATGTGACGGCAATGCCCTACGGGCCGAGCGTGCCGCACATGTTCATCGTCGTCTTCCTGATTATGCTGCCGATCTATTTGAAGACGAAGGACCCGGTGCTGGCCTGGCAGTCCGGCCTCGTTTGGTGCCTCGTCATCGGCGTCATCGTGCTGCTCGGCGCTTTCGTCGGACCGACGGTGCGGAAATATACGCCCCGTGCCGCGATGCTCGGCACCCTCGCCGGGATTTCGATTGCCTTCATCTCGATGCGTCCGGCCTTCCTCGGCTGGGAAGACCCTTGGCTGTTCATGCTGTCGCTCACCATCGTCTTGGTCAGCTGGATGGCCGGGATCCGCCTGCCCTTCGGTCTGCCGGGCGGCCTCGCCGCGGTCGTCCTTGGTACGGTGCTCGCATGGCTGGCCAAGCTCGTTCATCTCGATGAATTGATGCAGCCGGGGGAAGTTGTCTCTGCGCTCGGTCAGTTCGGCTTGCGGCTGCCTTACCCGTCGAGCGACTTCGTGCGGGCGCTCGGCGACATCGGCCCGCTGCTGGTCACCGCCGTACCGCTCGGCATCTACAACTTCACCGAGGGCATGAACAACGTCGAGAGCGCGGCGGCGGCTGGCGACGATTACAGCCTGCGCAAGATCCTGCTTGCCGACGGAACGGGGGCCATCGTCGGCGCGGTGCTCGGGAGCCCGTTTCCGCCGGCGGTCTATATCGGTCATCCCGGGTGGAAGGCAGTCGGCGGCCGGATTGGCTACTCGCTGGCGACCGGCGTCGTGATCGGGATCGTGTGCTTTCTGGGGCTGACGGCGTTTCTGCTCGCGGTCATTCCGTTGGTCGCGATCCTGCCGATCCTGCTGTACATCGGCCTGGTCATCGGCGCCCAGGCGTTTCAGGCGACGCCGGCGCGGCACGCCCCCGCGATCATTCTCGCGATCCTGCCGAACATCGCCGCCTGGGCGCAGACCCTGATCGACGGCGTGCTCGGCGCGGCCGGCACTTCAGCCGAACAAGTGGGCCTGGCCAAACTCGGCGCTGCCGGGGTCGTCTATCACGGCATGGCCTTGCTCGGCGGCGGTGCGGTGCTCGCTGGGCTGATACTCGGGGCGATCGCCGCCTTTATCATCGACCACAAGTTCGACTGGGCGGCACTATTCGCCGTTGCGGGTGCAGTCTTGTCATTCTTCGGCTTCATCCACGGCACCGCGCTCGGAATCGGCAGCTCGATTTCGGTGGCAGTGGGCTATCTGATCGTCGCCGGCGTCTGCTATGCGCTCAGCCGGCAGAGCTATCCGGCGGCGCTCGTCTTCGTCGAAGAAGCGGCAGCGGAAGACTGACGACCGGGATCAAAACTCCATGTCGAGTTCTTCGAGCTCTTCGGGCTCGAGCATCGCGGCGTCGCGCCATGCAATCATGTCGGGCAGTGCGGTGATGCGATCGCAATAGCCTGCGCAATCGGCGTCTAGCTTCACATCATAGCTCAAAAAACGCGTGACGACGGGCGCGTACATCGCATCGGCCATGGTCAATTTCCCGAACAGATAAGGGCCGTGGTAAGCCGCGAAGCACTCCCGCCAGATCGTGGTGATGCGGTCGATGTCCGCCTGCGCTCCCGCCCAGACCTTGAAGCCGGGGTGACGGGCTTTGAGGTTCATCGGCAGGGCTGATCGCAGATTGGTGAATCCCGAGTGCATTTCCCCACAAATCGAGCGACAGCGGGCGCGGGCGGCGCGATCTGTCGGCAACAGCCCCGCCTTCGGCCGCACCTCGTTGAGATATTCGGCGATCGCCAAAGTGTCCCAGATTCTGATGCCCTGATGCGTGAGGCACGGCACGAGGATCGACGGCGACAGCAGCAACAACTCGGCTCGGTTAGTCGGGTCGTCGACCGGCACCGCCTCTTCGACGAATTTCAAGCCGGCCATTCTGCACAACAACCAACCGCGCAGCGACCAGGAGGAATAATTCTTGCTGCTAATGGTCAAAATGGTCTCGGTCATCGGCGAGCTCCTTGATTGCGCCCATTATGCAGCCGCCATGCCATCTCCGGGGGGATTCCATACGCCGCT
>DASQCY010000420.1:0-1541 GCA_035634495.1 Allostellaceae bacterium | reverse complement strand
GTCGCCACCACGAGCACGGCCACGGCACGGATGGGATCCGCGCTCCAGACCCAAGATGCTCCCGCGAGCGCGATGGTCGCGGCCAGGAACACCATGGCGTAGCGATCGGCCAGGCGCGACATCGGCGCGCGCGAACGCTGGGCCGCTTCGACCAGACGAACGATGCCGGCATAGGTACTCTCGGCCGCGCGCCTCGTCGTCAGGAGATGGAAAGCCTCGCCGACGTTGGTCGCCCCGCTCATGACGCCATCGCCGACCTTCTGCTGGACTGGGACGGATTCGCCCGTCAGGGCCGACTGATCGAGAACGGCCAAGCCTTCTATGACCGCCCCGTCGACCGGGACCACGTCGCCTTTTCGAACCACGAGGCGATCGCCCGGCTCGATCACGTCCAAGTCGACCTCTTCGAGCCGACCGTTGCGGTGGCGGACCGCCGTGTGCGGTACCCGTGCAAGGAGCGCCGTCATCTCTCGGCTTGCACGACGCTCGGCAAAGTCCTCGAGGTATTGCCCGCCGGCATACATCAAAGCGACCACGACGGCGGCGAGGTATTCGGCAAAGACCAGCGCCGCCAGCATCGACAGTGCGGCCACGATATCCAACCCGACATCGCCGCGGCGCAGGCTGATGACGATCTCCGCCACGAGCGCGAGCAGGACCGGAATCGTAGCGGCGGCCCATATCGGGGAAGCCCAATGCGCCCATCCCGAAAACTGCGCCGCGAGGCCGATGACGAGGCCGGCCGCGGGCCATGCGACGATCAGCGGTCGAAGCAAGCCGCGAACACTTGCCCTCGACCGGTGTCGGCCCAACGGTCGTGATACGTCGGATCGATTCAGCATGCACTTACGGCGCCTGAATGGACCTCAGATAGAGCAGGAATGCACGCGCGTCTTCGCGCGTGAAACGAAACGTTGGCATATCCGGATGGCCAACCCTAGGACCGTGGCCAGGATGGCTGCCTCGCGTATGTTTCAAGCAATGTCGAGGCGACCAGAATGGCCGTCTTTGACCTGCATCAACTTTGCCGTATCCAATCAGCTTCATCATGTTGCATCAGCAGCGAGCGTCAGCCATTGTTGACGGAGGTTTTCGTGCTTGTTCGATGCTTCCTGCGATTCTGGCTGCCTCTGGCGCACTCGCCGCCGACGCCGACAACGGAACGCCTGGCGGAAATGTGCTGCGTCAGCTGCCATATCGTCTCGCCGACCGAGCGCAGAGACGTAACCGACGCCCCACCATTTGAAGCGATCGCGAGAAACTTTGCTTCCAACCCAGACACGCTTGCGTTTTCGATCATTTATCCACACCCCAGGATGAACGTGACGCTGACGCGCCGGGAAGCGCAAGACGTCGCGGCCTATATCAACACACTTGCAAAATAGTCGATGTGCGCATCCGGACTCGAGGTGGCTTATCTCGGGCCAGGCCAAATAACCGAGCGCGTGAACTGGCGACCGCCAATGAGGGCAGCCTCACTGGTTCGGCTTAGGGCTCTTCGGTGGCGCAGTGAGACTAATAATGGTTTTGCAATTGAGACA
>DASQCY010000419.1:0-6068 GCA_035634495.1 Allostellaceae bacterium | reverse complement strand
GCCGGCTCTTAAATGAGTGGAATGCGCGCCTGGCTTTTCAACAAGCCGGGGTTTGGGTATGGATCGGCGCATAGTGATGTGGACGCAACCATGTTCCAAAACCCGGTTCTAGCGGCGAGAATAGCCGGCTTGGTAGCGGGTTTGGCCATTCCGACGGTCAACGCTGACGCGCAGGAGAGTAAAACCGCGATCACTTGCATCAATCCGATGAGCGGGACGTCCTGGCAGATAGCGATCGACTTCGATAGAGCCACTGTCAATTCCAATCGGGCTGAGATTACCGCTGCGAAGATTGCCTGGTTCGATCCCACGGACGGCAGCAACTACACGCTCGACCGTAAATCCGGCGCTCTCACGGCGATTGTCGCGTCGAGCACCGGGGGCTATTTTCGCCATGCTCGTTGCAGTCTGGAGAAATCGCGGTGACGGCGTGAATGTGCCACTGCGCCGCCGCCCCGGCGCCACTATTTCGCTACGACCCAGCCAACCGCCGCCCATTCGGAATTGGTGCGATGGCGACGGTTGAGACCGACGTACGGGCAAGCGTTGGATTCGCGTCGAAGACCGGGCCGCGCAAGGCCAACGAAGATTTCGCCGGCGCTGTGTCAGGCGCGGAGTTGCCCGAGCCTCGCCAGGAGGTAATTGCCGCGATCGCCGATGGCATCGGCGGAGCGAAGGGCGGTCGCGTTGCGGCCGAGACCGCGGTGCGCGGCTTCCTGGACGGATTTTGCGATCTGCCCGAGACCATGGAGGTGCAGCGGGCAGGTGCCAGAATCGTCAGCGCGCTCAATGGCTGGATCAATACCATGGGCCGGCAAGACCCCAAGCTCGCCGGAATGGGGTGCACGTTAACGGCGCTGGTGCTGCGCGGCCGCCTCGCCCACCTGCTGCACGTTGGGGACACGCGCGCCTATCGGTTGAGCGGCAACCGCCTGACTTGCCTCACCACCGACCATGTGCGCCAGGATGGCAGGGGGCGCTCGCATACGCTCAACCGCGCACTGGGAGTGGAGGCGGAAGTGCGCCTTGATTACGCCACGCAGCCGGTGACACTGCACGATCGTTTCCTGCTGTGCAGCGACGGCGTGCATGGGTATCTGACGGAAGAGAGAATCGCCGACATCTTGCGCGAACGCTCCGCTCCCGAGGATACCGCCGGTGCGTTGGTTACAGCCGCGCTCCAATACGGTAGCACCGACAACTGCACCGCCTTGGTTCTGGACGTGGTTGCGTTGCCGACAGCGGGATCGGCCGACGTTAGCGCCGCCATCCTTCACCTGCCGGTGATCCCGGTGCCAATCGTCGGCGAGACGATCGACGGATTTGTCCTAAGTGCGCTGATCTCCGACGGCCGATACACTCGGCTATTCGGCGCGCAGGACCAGATCGAGGGGGGTACCGTAGCCTTGAAGTTCCCCAAGCCCCAGATCGCCAGCGTCGAGGCGTATCACGCGGCGTTCGTCCGCGAGGCTTGGGTCGGCGCGCGAGTGCACAATCCCTGGGTAGGACGCGTCATCGAGCTGCCGCCGGGACGCCAGACCTGCCTGTACACGGTCATGCCGCTCTATCAAGGCGAACTTCTGGAAACGCGGCTTGCGCGCAGTCCTGCGCTGGGATTGGAGGAGGGTCGGAACATCACCGTCAAGCTGGCCCGCGCGGTGGCGGCGCTACATCGCGTCGGCATCATCCATCGCGACATCAAACCCGACAACGTCATCCTCGAAAGCGGCGGATCGCTGAAGCTGATTGACCTCGGGGTGGTTCGCGTGCCTGGGCTGGAGGAATTTCCGCCGGAGAACATTCCCGGCACAGCCGCCTATATGGCGCCCGAAATGTTCACTGGCGAACCTGGCAATGAGGCCACCGACATTTATGCGCTGGGAGTCACCATGTTCCGCGCTTTCACCGGCGAATTCCCGTACGGCAATCTCGACGCCACCAGTCCGCCGCGCCGCAACCGGCCACGGGATTTTTCTGCTCTGCGACCGGATCTTCCCGCCTGGCTCCAAACCGCGCTCGCGCGCGCGAGCGCGGTCGACCCTGCGAGCCGCTTTCACGACATGGCCGAGTTCGCGTTCGAGATGGAAGCCGGGCCGGCTCGCGCCCCAATCGAAAATCGCCGGCCGCGGACGCTTTATGAGCGCGCCCCGCTCCAATTCTGGCAAGGAGTGGCCGCTTTGTTGGCGCTGGCACTTCTCGTGTCCTTGCTGGTGCGTTAAGCCGTAGGGCTTTCCGCGTCAGCGCCCGGTCATGGCGAGGAAGTTGGACATTCGCTCGCGCAGTCGGGGCGAGCGGACCCGACGGGCGCCGTGCTTCCCCCGGATGTGCCCCGCGTTAGGCCCGCGGTGGCCCACTCGCCGGCTCAGAACAGGATGCCCACCTCGAGCACGCCGCGGGTCTGGGTCGTGTTGGTGCCATTTGGGCCGAAGATGAGACCAGGAGTCGTGCTGCCGGTTCCGACATGGGAAATCTCTGCACGAGCAAAGAAAATCTTGTATTGATAAGTTGGCGTGAAGGTTATCGACCACGCGTTGCTGCCCGGACCGTACAAAAGATTGGGCGCGCCATTAGCCAGGCTGCCGGTCGAGCCGATATACTCGAAGCGAACCGGCAGGCTGAAACCCGGCAAAGGCGAATCGTCGCCAAAGCTGTAATTTGCCAAGATCGCCCCGCCAATCGTCGATCCTGAGGAGAATGTGCTAATCGGAGGCGACGACGAGGCCGGGACATGGGTGAATTGGAAATAAGGCGTAACCGTCCAGGGCGCTGAGTTATACGTATAGCCCAACGTAAAGAGTGTCTCATTGTTCTGGAGCAAAGGAGTCGCAGTTGTTTGAAAGAAAGGAGTCGTCGTCGTTACTTTGGTAGTATGAGAGTAATTGCCGCCCGCAGCGAGAACGAAGCTGTTGGCAGGATCGAGCGTATAGGTGGCTGAGCCCGTTAGCCATGTAAAGTTATTTGAGTAAAAACCGTCATTCCATGACAGCGCCAAGGCGAGAGGGCCCTGAGTATAGTTCAATTGGCCGCCACGACTGATCGCCGGCTCTTGGTTCCACAAGAGACCGCGTTCGATATTCATGTTCTGGAAGGAAAAGGTATTCTCAAGGCCGATCAAGGTCGGGATCTGGCCTCCTTGAATATTGAAATTATCAGTGGGCGCCAGCTTTGCCCACGCTATTGGGATCGGTCCGAAGAAGTCACCGGTCGTCGTCAGCACGTTGAAATAAGGCACGCCGAGATCGGGTATCGTATACGCGCCGACCTGAACGTAATATTGAAAGAGACCGTCGGTTTTCTGAAAAGAAAATTGACCGTTGCTCAGACTCGCCAGCACATGCTGATCACCGGGAAAGACGTTATTCTGCCACATTCCAAGACCGCTGACGAAGCCGTTATAATACACCGGGCCGAGAAACCCGGCGTCGAAACTGATCGGATTCGGGTTCGCCACAAGCGGGCCGGTCAGGGCAGGTGTCGTCATAGCCGTCGGGGCTGCCGGCTGTTCGGCTGGAGGCGGAGGTTGCTCACCAGAGGGTGCCGGCTGATCGTCGGCCAGCGCGACAGTGGCGCCAGCGCCGAGCACAACCCAAGCGGCGGCAGCGCCATTGATGATGCCCTTCTTCAGCTTGTTCATTTTGAGGACCTTTCGAAATCACCGTTCCTGTGGAGCAGACGATCCTGACCATGGCGGTCCGCCAACTTGAAGCAAGCGGCGTACCACCCGCCTCGCGGAGACGACACATTGCGACCGAACCGGGGAGTTGCGCGCCGACTTACAAGTTCTCGTTCTCCTCGCAAGTTGGGCACGTGTCAACTGTCGCTTTGGCGAGATCAGAATAGAGGATGGCTTACGCATGCTATTTTGGATTGCTGCTCAAAAGGACTGCTGGTTGTTGCAGTGTGACTAAAGATTAGGCAAGATTGAGATTGACCGAAGGAGAATCGCGATCGACGCGGAATTTAGGCATCTTGGCACGATTCTTGGGTTCGGACAGGAGACTTCCGGACCCGTACCCCCTGACGCAAACCGCGCCTGCGTCGGATGGTCGGCATACCTGGTGTTTGGAGGTATGGGATCGATGGGTGAATTTCTGCGCCGAACATTGTTTGCCATGTCGATCACGTTCCTCTGGGCTGTCACGGCGCTGGCGCAGCTGACGCCGGAGGCTGCAACACCTGCGGTCGCGATGCCGGCCCCCGGCGGGGTCAACACCGGCGACACGGCGTGGATGCTGACCTCGACCGCGCTCGTACTGATGATGACGATTCCTGGTCTCGCCCTGTTCTATGGCGGCATGGTCCGCAAGATGAACGTACTGGCGACGGTGATGCAGAGCTTTGCCGTGACTTGCCTCGTCACGGTCTTGTGGATGGTGGTCAGCTACAGCCTCGCCTTCACCGAAGGATCGTCGTTCGTCGGAGGGTTGAGCCGTTTCTTGCTGCTCGGCATGACCCTCGACTCGGTCAACGACCTGGCCAGGACGATCCCGGAATCGGTTTATATGACTTTCCAGATGGCCTTTGCGATCATCACCCCGGCGCTGATCTGCGGCTCCTTCGCAGACCGGATGAAGTTCTCGGCATTGCTGTGGTTCATCGGGCTGTGGGCGGTTCTTGTCTACGCGCCAATCGCTCACTGGGTATGGGGACCCGACGGGTTCCTCAATGACGCCGGTGTGCTCGATTTCGCCGGCGGCACCGTGGTGCACGTCAATTCGGGGGTTGCCGGACTAATGGCCGCACTGGTGTTGGGCAAGCGGCGCGGCTTTGGGACGGAGCCGATGGCCCCGCACAATCTGGTGCTCAGCGTGATCGGCGCCTCGCTGCTGTGGGTCGGCTGGTTCGGCTTCAATGCGGGTTCAGCGACGGCGGCCAACGGCAATGCCGGCATGGCGATGGCGGTGACCCAGATTGCGACCGCGACTGCTGCTCTTGCCTGGATGTTCGCCGAGTGGATCGTCAAAGGCAAGCCGAGCGTGCTAGGCATCATCTCGGGCGCGGTCGCCGGGCTGGTCGCGATCACTCCGGCGTCGGGTTTTGTCGATCCGCGTGGCGCACTGATCATCGGCATCGCTGCCGGCGTCGTCTGCTATTGGGGTACAACCGGGCTCAAGCACGCGCTCGGCTATGACGACAGTCTCGACGTCTTCGGCGTGCATGGCGTCGGCGGTGCCGTCGGCGCCTTCCTGACCGGCATGTTGGCTGTAGCCTGGGTGGGCGGCGAAGGTAAGAGCGGCCTGATCGACGGCAATCCGCATCAGGTGATTACGCAGCTATATGGCATTACGGTCGTCGCAGTCTATGACGCGATCGCCTCGCTGATCCTGCTCAAGCTTGTAGATGTGACGATCGGGCTCCGTGTTGACACCGAAATAGAACGCGAGGGCCTCGACCTCGCGATTCACGGTGAGGCGGTACAATGACCGGAGGTTTAGCCATGTCGCCGCTTGAGGGGGCCGACCGGGCCCGCCATTTCAATGGCATTGGGCGAAAGTGCATAACCCGAGGCGGCACCGAGCTCAATTCGAGATGGTGAGACCATGAAAAAGATCGAAGCAATCATAAAGCCCTTCAAGCTCGATGAGGTGAAGAACGCGTTGCACGAAGTCGGCGTCACCGGCATGACTGTTACCGAGGTGAAGGGCTTCGGGCGGCAGAAGGGTCACACCGAGGTTTATCGTGGGGCAGAGTACGTGATCGACTTCCTGCCCAAGCTCAAGGTCGAAGTCGTGCTCGATGATTCTCTCGTCGAACGCGCCGTGCAGGCGGTTCAGGACGCCGCCCGCACAGACAAGATCGGCGACGGCAAGATATTTGTAGTGCCGGTCGAACAAGCTGTCCGCATTCGAACCGGGGAGCAAGGGCCCGATGCCGTTTGACATCGGGTTTGCCAACCAGCCACGCGTCCAACCGAGCTAAGGGAGCGCTGATGACCTACCACTGCAAGACGCCCGAGGATGTACTGAAGGCGATCAAGGACGACAAGATCGCGATGGTCGATCTGCGGTTCACCGATCTGCCGGGGCTGTGGCAGCACTTCTCGGTGCCGCCGAGTGCGCTCGACGGCG
>DASQCY010000418.1:0-1924 GCA_035634495.1 Allostellaceae bacterium | reverse complement strand
AAGATGCTGGCGTTTTCGGTCCCGCCCGGGTACCGGCGGAGCCGGCCGCCGGCGCGTCCGAAACTGGATCCGTTTACGGGGATCATCGACGAGATCTTGGCGGCGGACGAAGGTCGGCCGCGAAAGCAGCGGCATACCTCGAAACGGATCTTTGAACGGCTTCGCGACGAGCACGGCTACTGTGGCGGGATCACCATCGTTAAGGACTACGTGCTGGCGCGACGGTTGCGGCATCGCGAGGTGTTCGTGCCGCTGCGGCACGATCCTGGCCATGCGCAGGTGGATTTTGGTGAGGCTCTGGCGGAGATCGCCGGGGTCGAGCGCAAGATCCACTTCTTTGCGATGGACCTGCCGCACAGCGACGCGTGTTTCGTGCAGGCCTATCCGGCGGAGACCGCCGAAGCGTTCTGTGACGGGCACAATGCCGCGTTCGGGTTCTTCGGCAAGGTGCCGCGCTCAATCCTGTACGACAATACCAAGCTGGCGGTGGCGCGCATCCTGGGCGATGGGGTCCGACAGCGAACGCGGGTGTTCAGCGAGCTGCAGTCGCATTACGTGTTTGCCGATCGGTTTGGTCGGCCCGGCAAAGGCAACGACAAAGGCAAAGTCGAGGGGCTGATCGGCTGGATCCGGCGCAACCTGCTGGTGCCGGTGCCGCGGGCGGTCACGTTGACGGCGCTGAACGAGCAACTGCTCGAGGGTTGTCGCCGTCGGCTCGGAGATCGGCTACGCGGTCACGACGAGACGATCGGCGAACGGCTGGTGCGCGATATGGAGGCGTTCCACTCCTTGCCGCCGGCGCCCTACGACGCCTGCGAGAAAAAGGCGGGTCGGGTCAGCTCGCAATTGCTGGTGCGCTATCGCGGCACCGACTATTCGGTGCCGACCGCCTATGGGCATCGCGAGGTTGTGATCCGCGGCTACGTCCATGAGGTGGTGATCTGCTGCGGGGCAGAGGTGATCGCCCGCCATCCGCGCTCCTACGAGCGCGAGGACTTCGTTTTCGACCCGCTGCATTACTTGGCTTTGCTCGAACGCAAAATCGGCGCTCTCGACCAGGCAGCCCCGCTGGTCGGCTGGGGCCTGCCCGAGGAATTCGCCACGCTGCGTCGCCTGATCGAGGCCCGCATGGCGAAACGCGGCAAGCGCGAGTTTGTCCAGATCTTGCGGCTGCTGGAGGTGTTCCGCCTCGAGGACGTGCTGGCCGGTGTCAGAGAGGCCATCGCCCGCGGCGTGATCGGCTTTGACGCGGTCAAGCATCTGGTGCTGTGCCGGGTCGAGCGCCGGCCGCCGCGGCTCGACCTGACGGTCTATCCCTACCTGCCGCGTGCAGCCGTGGCGATGACCTCGACCAAGGCCTATCTCGACCTTCTCGCCGGGGCCTCGTCATGAGCGACACACCCCAGCTTCTGCTCGCCCATCATCTTAAGGCGCTCAAGCTGCCGACGTTCTTGCGCGAATACGACAAGCTCGCCCAGCAATGCGCCGCCGAGGGTGTCGACCATCCGCGTTACCTGCTGCGCCTCGCCGAACTCGAATTGATCGACCGGGAACGGCGGATGGTCGAGCGCCGCATTAAGGAGGCACGGTTCCCGACGGTGAAGAGCCTGGACAGTTTCGACTTCACGGCGATCCCTTCGCTCAACAAGACATTGGTGCTGGAGATTGCCCGCTGCGAATACCTCACTCGCCGCGAGAACGTCATCGCGGTCGGCAACAGCGGCACTGGGAAGACGCACATTGCTCTTGGACTGGGGCTGGCCGCCTGCCAGAAGGGCTTGTCGGTCGGCTTCATCACGGCCGCTGCCCTGGTCCACGAGCTGATTGAGGCGCGGGACGAGAAGCGACTGCTCCGGCTACAGCGCCAACTGGCGGCCTACAAGCTGCTGATCATCGATGAGCTCGGCTATGTGCCGCTGTCGAC
>DASQCY010000417.1:0-5332 GCA_035634495.1 Allostellaceae bacterium | reverse complement strand
GGTGGCCGCTGATCCTACACGAACCAGCGCCGGCCGCGCATTAAACACAAGCGGCGGGCTTGCCAAACCGGTGCTCGTCGCGTTGTTAAATTCGTTGCTCGGTTGCGCCTAATTCGTTGTTCCCGGCGTCTAGATTCGTTGTTTTTTCGGACGGCTATTTTTCGATCAAGTAATTGAAATACCTATATCTTATCCGAGATCTCGGCAGCCGCCGGAGACAACGACGTCGATATTCGTTGTATTTTTGGGCGGCCGCCGGGCCCGGGGACGCCGGATCGGAGGCAATAGCCGCTGGCTGAGAACCGGCGCATAATCAGGACCGAATTGGAATTTCGGAGGACAGTCATGACGCTGACCCAAGACCTCGGCCGTTTCGTCGCAGACATATCCTTCGAGCGGCTGCCTCAGGGGGCGGCCGATGTCGCGCGCACGGGCTTCATCGATTGCATCGCGACGATGATCGCCGGTGCCGGCGACCCGGCGCCGCAGCTGCTGCGCAAGGCGCTGCATCCGACGGGCGGCGAGGCGAGCTTGTACTTCACCGGCGAGAGGTGTCCCGCACCCGAGGCGGCGTGGATCAACGGCACCGCCGGGCACGCGCTCGACTATGACGACGTGGCCTCATTGCGCGGCCACCCGAGCACCGTGCTTGTCCCGGCGATCCTGGCCGAAGGCGAGGCGCTCGGCGCCACGGGCCGCGACATGCTTGCCGCCTATGTCGCCGGATACGAGACCTGGGCCGAGCTCGCCTGGCGCGATCCTGGCCACCACCACCGCAAGGGCTGGCATCCGACCGGCATCTTCGGCCCGATCGGGGCGGCGGCCGCCTGCGCGTCATTGCGGCGGCTCGACGCCGATGGTGCCACCCGAGCCCTGGCGCTCGCAGCCTCGCAGAGCAGCGGCATCATGGCCAATTTCGGCACGATGACGAAGCCGTTCCACGCCGGCCGCTCGGCGCATTCGGGGCTGATGTCGGCGCGGCTCGCCGAGCTCGGCTTCACCGCCTCCACCGACGCCCTCGAGCATCCGCAGGGGTTCCTGAGCGCCGTGTCGCCCGAAGGTGCCGTCGACCGCGAGACCCCGCCACAGGGGCTCGGCAGCGAGTGGTGGATCCTCAAATTCCGTCTCGGCATCAAGAAGTACCCGGCCTGCTACTGCACTCACCGAGCGCTCGATGCGATGCTCGAATTGCTCGGCCGGCATCCGCTGAAGCCCGAAGAGATCGAGAGCATCACCGTCTCGCTGAGCGATACCCATGCGCTGATCCTGCGCAACCACCAGCCGCAGACCGGGCTCGCCGCCAAATTCAGCATGGAATTCGCGATGGCCGCGGCGGTGATCTCACGACGCGCGGGCCTTGCCGAATACACCGACGGCTTCGTCCGGCGTCCCGAGGTTCAACAGCTGATGCGCCGGGTCCGAGTCGAGACCAATCGGAACTACGATCCCGAGGTTTCGGGGGCCTCGGTCTCCGATCAGGTGCGAGTCGATCTGGTCGGCGGCGGTGTTCTCGAAAGCGAGAAGGTAGCGCGGGCAAAAGGCCATGCCGACCGGCCGCTCAGCGAGGCCGAGCTCTTCGAAAAGTTCCGTACCTGCCTCGATGCGGGTGGTGCGAGGATCGCGTCCGACGTGTTGTTCGACCGCTTGCGGCATCTGGAGGATCTGTCGGCGCGGGAATTGACCGCGGTATGAGAGCCGGCGTTCTACTCGCGGCCAGCTTTATCCTTTGCGCAGCGGGAGCCGCGCTGGCGCAGCCGGCGGAGCAGCAGATGACCGTGCTCCATCTGAGCCGGACCGCGGAGCGCAGCGTGCTGCGCGACCTCCTGCGCATCGACCTGCGCGTCGAGGAGACAGGAGCCGACCCTCTGACCATCCAATCCTCCATCAATCGTCGCATGGCGGCCGCACTTGATCGCGCGCATCAAGTGCAAGGCGTGCAGGTCGAAACCGGTTCCTACGGCGTGGGCGAGGAGCGGCCGCAGACCGGCCCGTCGCGCTGGCGCGGCACCCAATCGCTTATTTTGCGCAGCAAAGCCGCCGATGCCGCGCTGAAGCTCGCCGGAGCGCTCCAATCCGATGGTCTGCTGATGTCGTCGATGGCCTACGAGGCCTCGCCCGAGATCGTGCGCGGCGCCGAGGAGGATTTGACCGCCGAGGCGCTCGCAGCACTCGACCGACGCGCGGCATCAATCGCCGATCGCATGCATCTCAACCTACTCGGCTATCGCGATCTGCACGTCGGCAATGCCGAGACCGGGGGCCGCGCGGTCCCGCGCTTTGCCGCAACGGCGATGGCCGCACCGGTCGCCGAGCCCGGTGAAGCCATGATCCGGGTGACGATCGAGGCCGAGCTGCTGCTCGGCGCGTCCCAACCTTAAGCGACACCCCGGGTGAGGCTCCCGATACCGCCGCTGCTCGTCGTCTCGGATCGCCATCAGGCGCGGCGGCCGCTAGAAGAAGTCGCCGAGGCCGTGTTCGCGGGCGGCTGCCGCTGGTTCAGCCTGCGCGAGAAGGATCTGCCGCCTGAAGAGCGGCGCGCCCTGCTCGCCGCTCTGGTGGCGGCCGGTCGCCGCTTCGGGGCACTTGTTACAGCGCACGAGGATATCGAAGCTGTCGCGGTAACGGGCGCGGGCGGGGTGCATCTGCCGAGGGGTGGCCGTCCCGCGGCTGCGCGCGCGCGGCTGCCGCGCGCGCTGATCGGTGCCTCGGCGCATTCCGTAGACGAGGCGGCGGCGCTGCTGCGGGCGGGGGCGGATTACGTCACCGTGAGCCCGGTCTTCGTTACCGCAAGCAAGCCCGGCTATGGTCCGGCGCTCGGCCTCGAGGGTCTCGGACGCATCGTTGCCCAAGCTCCTGGTGCGGTCGTGGCCCTCGGCGGCATCACCCCGGAGAATGCCGCGTTGTGCCTAGGCACCGGGGTGCGCGGCATCGCGGTCATGGGTGAGGTCATGCGCGCGGCGAACCCGCAAGCGACCGTCGAATGCATTCTGCGCGCGATGTCCGGCCAATTGGTGCCGCTATGAACGACCAATCTCCGTAATCGTAGATAAGGTTAACCGGAACTGAAACGCCCCGTCTCGTTGTTATTCCTCCAAGGAAAGGAGGTACAGGAGGTATAGCAATGAGGAAAATCGTTATCGCGACACTCGCAGCCTTTCTACTCGGGACCGCCGCTATGGCTCAGCCGGCCGAAGCGCGGTGCTGGTGGAACGGCTATGCTTGGCATTGCTGGCATCCCCACGCGTGGTGGTGGCGCCATTATCACCACGATTGGGGGCCCTACGGGTGGCGCTACTAAGCCATCTTAATCGCCGGGCTCAGCGCTCGAGCACTGCTGCTCCGGCGCTGGTCCCGGCGATTTTGCCGAAAACCGAGCCGGAGACAAGGCCGGTACCGCCCGGGTAATTGAAATAGAACAGCCCGCCGACCAATTCGCCGGCGGCGTAGAGGCCGGGTATCGGCTTTTGCGCGGTGTCGAGTACTCGCCCGTCGGTGTCGATGCGCAAGCCGCCAAAAGTGAAGGTGACGCCGCAGGTCGTGCAGTAGGCCTCGAAGGGCGGCTGTTCGATCGCCATCGCCCAATTGGTCTTGGGCGGTGCGATCCCCACCGTGCCGCGGCCATCCTTTACCGTCGGATTATAAGGCACCTCCTTCTGCACAGCCTTGTTGAAGGCGCGCACGGTGTCGAGAAATTGCGGCTTATCGACCGTCGCGTATTCGGCCATCTTGTCGGCCAACTGCTCGATTGTATTGGCTGTGACCTTGGTCACCTGACGAATGCGGTACTCGTCCCGCTGCAGATGCACGGTCTGCTGGTCGAAGATCTGCCAAGCGAATTGGTGCGGCTGCTCGAGGATCAGGCGGCCGTATTTAGCATAGGTGTAGTTGCGGAAATCGGCCCCCTCGTCGCAGAAGCGCACCCCGTCGGCATTGACCATGATAGCAAACGGATAGCTGTGCTTTTGGAAATTGTCGCCGACTGCGAGATCACCGAACTCGGGGGCATTGTAGTCCCAGCCGACCGCATGGCAGCCCGACCAGTTGCCGTAGGGCATCGCGCCGATGTCGAGCGCCATCTTGATGCCGGCGCCGGTGTTGAAGCGGGTGCCGCGCACTTTGGCGAGATCCCAGCCGGGGCCGAGATAGCGGGTGCGCATCTCGGCATTGGCCTCGAAGCCGCCGCAGGCGAGGATCACTGCCTTGGCCGGAATCTGCGTCGTTTTGCCCTCGACCTTGGCGATGACCCCGTGCACGCCATCGTCGTCGGCGATCAGCTTCTCGCCTTGGGCCTCGTAGGCGATTTGGATCTGTCGCTCTTCAGCCGCCTTGAACAATCCCTCGACGAGCCCCGGCCCGCCGCCCCAGGCTTCGAGCGCCAACCCGCCCCAGAAGACGAACTTGCCCTCGTGCTTGAAGGCCTGGCGCGAATACATCGGCGCGAAGCGGATGCCCTGGCTGCGCATCCACAACAGGGTTTCCTGGCTCTTGGTGATCAACAGCTCGGCCATGTCGGGATTGCTGCGGTAGTCGGTAAGCCGCCCGAGGTCGTCGTAATATTTGTCGGTTGTGTAGGTGCCGAAATCGCTGGTCGCGAGTTCGGTCTCGCTGAGCTCGCAGAGCTTCAGGAGGTCGTCGACGCCGTTATAGACAAAACGCAATGCCCCAGCGGTGTAGCGGCTGTTGCCGCCGCGCTCGTCAAAGGGTGCCGCTTCGAGGACGAGAACCCTGGCACCCTGCCCGCGGGCGGCAAGTGCCGCGCACATCCCGGCATTACCGGCGCCGACGACGACGACATCGAACTCGCCCGCGATCATCTTGTTTCCTCCGCTTCAATGGCTCGTGGAACGAGTAGCGCGGCCCAGGCAGGGGGGCAAGCGCGACACCGTCGCTACGAGTACCCATCTCTTTAGCGGAAGCGGTTCGAAGACGGGAGGAGGATCACATGGCGAAGTCGACGCGAGAGGGCCGGGCCGAGACCGGGAATGGGGATACGGCAGCAGCGAGCGGCAAGGCAACGATGGATGCGGGTTCCGCGGTCGCTGCAGGACTGCAGGACATCGCCCAAGCCTGGGTCGACTACACGCAGCAGATGACGCATCGCACGACCGCAGCAACCGAATCTCTGCTGAAATGCCGAAGCTTCAGCGACATGCTCGCCGTCCAAGCCGAGCTGATGCGCGGACATTTGCAGGCCTTTCTCGACCAGAGCAGCAAGCTTGCCGAGATCACCAACCGGATGGCGGCGCGCTCGATCGACGCTCTCGGCGAAGCGGCAGGGAGAGAGAGGGGCGACAAGAACCGGCGGTGAAATTTACCCTCTACGGCAGAGAAT
>DASQCY010000416.1:0-4283 GCA_035634495.1 Allostellaceae bacterium | reverse complement strand
AACTTCATCTATCAGTGGAGCGCACCGGAAGTAGCAGTTATTTACGGGTAGGATTTCGAGTTGGGTTGTACTATACCGATCAAGTCGTACATGAGCCATGGCTGGCCAGTATGCGCTGGAGCAAACCTTCCACCTCGACATTGCATCCATGGCTGATCCGGCGCGCTCGCCCGCGCAGGAGCCCGAGCGGATGACGGAGCAGCAATTGCGATAATCCGCCGCTAGTTGTAAACTACGTTAATGGCCTCTCTGCCCGCGCACGCCGTTTGTTGGTCACGTCCGGCGGCGGGCGGCGCCGAGCCGAAGGCCTGGGTGCTGCACGACGGTAAGCCCGGAATGAGAAGCCAAGCCCTCGGCCTAGCCGAGGCCACGGGCTGCCCGTTTGTCGAAAAACCGCTCAGAGTATACCCTCCGTGGAGTATGATGCCGCCGCAGTTATGGCTGTTGCCCCGATACGCGATCTCGGGCGGCAAGTCATCGCTCGGCCCGCCATGGCCCGATTTCGTGATCGCCTGCGGTCGCAACGCGGCTGTACCGGCCTTGAGGATCCGCCGCGCCAGCGGCGGGCGCACTTTGCTCGCGCAGATCCAGGACCCGCGCGTTCGGCGATCCGAGTTCGACCTGATCGTCGCACCCGAGCACGACCGGTTGCGGGGACCGCGGGTGCTCGTAACCCGTGGCGCCGTGCATCGCGTAACGGCGGCACGGCTCGAAGCCGAACGCCGCCGGTTCAGGTCACTTGCTGCCCTGCCGCGGCCGATCGTCGTTGCGCTGATTGGCGGTGCGAACAAGGCCTACCGGCTGACCCTGCAGCGCCTGGCTGAGATCGCCGATGCGCTTGCCGCGCTGCTTACCGAACATGGTGGCTCCCTGTTGTTGACTCCCTCGCGGCGGACCGGGGAGCGAGGGACCACGCTCTTGCGCGCGCGCCTCGGCGGCTTCCCCGGAGCGATTTGGGATGGTAGCGGCGACAACCCTTATTTTGCCTATCTCGCGCTCGCCGACGCGATTCTGGTGACCGCCGATTCGGTCTCGATGATCAGCGAGGCGGCGGCGACTGGCAAACCCGTGTACGTTCTCAACCTCGACGGCGGCAACGCGAAATTTGAGCGCTTCCATGCCATGATGCGCGCAGCCGGCATCACCCGTCCGTTCACCGGGCGGATCGAGTCGTGGTCCTACCCGATCCGGGATGATACCGCACGAGCCGGCGCAACCCTTCGCGCGCTCGTTTTGACGAGGATCGGCAGGGGAGAACGTGCATGAGGGGATGGCGATTTTGCGACCCTCGTCCCTGCCTTGACGCCGAGGGGGTGGCTCGCGATATTCGGGACATGAGCAGAAGCGGCCGGATGCTCGTCGTGACGACTACCAGCACCCGCAGTGGCGGGGCGCCGGGAGGTCGTGCGCGCTGATTCAGCGGCAAAGGCTCAACCGGAATAACCCCGCCGGCCGACGGACGGGGTTTTTTCGCGACCAGTTCGCCCCGTCGAAGCGGCCGATGACGACGGAGCACACTGCGCGATGATCGAGCAACCCGACGACAACCCGCATGCCCGGCTCTCCCCTGGGCACGCCCAAGTACCGAGTCCAGTCGCGGTGACCCTGCCCGACGGCAGGCGCCTCGAATTTGCCGAACCGGTCACTGGCGGCGAAATTGCAGCGGCGATCGGGTCGGCGCTCGCGAAGGAGGCGCTCGCGATCCGTGTCGACGGGAAGCCGCGCGATCTTGCAACCGTCGTTGACCGCGACGCCGCGATCACGGTCATCACCGGCGACACGCCGGAGGGACTCCAGATCCTGCGCCATGATGCGGCCCACGTCATGGCCGAGGCGGCCAAGGAGCTCTATTCCGACATCCAGGTAACCTTCGGGCCGGCGACCGAAACGGGCTTTTATTACGATTTCGCCCGGAGCGAGCCGTTCACACCCGACGATCTCGAGAAGATCGAGCTGCGGATGCGCGAGATCGTGTGCCGTGACGAAAAAATCACACGCGAGGTGTGGGATCGCGATGCGGCGGTCGCTTTTTTTCGCGAGATTGGCGAGAAATATAAGGCCGAATACGTCGCCGAGATCCCGACGGGCGAGGAGATCAGCCTCTACCGGCAGGGCAGCTTTGTCGATCTCTGCGTCGGCCCGCATCTGCCATCGACCGGCTATCTCGGCCAAGCCTTTAAGCTGATGAACGTAGCCGGCGCCTATTGGCGCGGCGACTCCCGCAACGCCCAGCTGCAGCGCATCTACGGCACCGCATGGGCCAGCCAGAAGGAGCTCGATCAATACCTCTTCCGGCTGGAGGAAGCCGAGCGCCGCGACCATCGGCGGCTCGGGCGCGAACTCGAATTGTTTCACCTCCAGGAGGAGGCCGTCGGCAGTGTCTTCTGGCACCCCAAGGGGTGGACGCTGTTTCGCACCATCGAGACCTATCTGCGCAAGCGGCTTGACGCCGCTGGTTACCAGGAAGTCAAAGCACCGCTATTGCTCGACCGAAGCTTATGGGAAGCCTCTGGGCACTGGGAGAATTTCCGAGAGAACATGTTCATCGCCGAGAGCCGCGACGAGCGCGTACTCGCGGTAAAGCCGATGAACTGCCCGGGGCATGTGCTGATCTTCCGCAACCGGTTGCGGAGCTATCGTGAGTTGCCGCTGCGATTGGCGGAATTCGGCAGCTGTCACCGCAACGAACCCTCGGGGGCGTTGCACGGGATCATGCGGGTGCGCGGCTTTACTCAGGACGATGCGCACATCTTCTGCACCGAGGATCAGGTCACCAGCGAGTCGATCGTTATCTGCCAGTTACTGCTGTCGGTGTACCGCGACTTTGGCTTCGACGATGTCGAGATCAAATTCGCCGACCGGCCGCCGCAGCGTGTCGGGAGCGACGCGGTCTGGGATCGCGCAGAGCGCGATTTGAAGGCCGCGGTCGAGTTGGCGGGGCTGCCCTACACGTACAACCCCGGCGAGGGCGCGTTCTACGGGCCAAAGCTCGAATTCCACTTGCGCGATGCGCTGGGCCGGCAATGGCAATGCGGCACTCTGCAGTTGGATTTCAACATGCCTGGGCGGCTCGGGGCCACCTACGTCGGTGAGGATGGCGGGCGCCATACGCCGGTCATGTTGCACCGCGCGATCCTCGGCTCGATGGAACGGTTCATCGCGATCTTGATCGAGCATTATGCCGGCCGTTTCCCGCTCTGGCTCGCGCCGGTGCAGTTGGTGATTGCGACGATCACGTCGGAGGCCGCGGATTACGCCGAGGAGGTCGCACGGGAATGCGCCGACGCCGGACTAAGATGCGTTCCCGACACAAGCAACGAGAAGATCGGCTACAAGGTCCGTGAGCATACTCTCGCCAAGGTGCCGGTCCTCTTGGTCGTCGGGAGGCGCGAGGCGGCCAACCGATCGGTTGCAGTGCGGCGGCTAGGCGGCAATGAACAGGAAATCCTTGCGCTCGGCGAAGCCGTTGCTAGATTGAAGGGGGAAGCGGCAGTACCGTCCTCGGCCTAACCGATTACCTGTGGTCGGGAGCCGGACGTATCAACCTAGAAGAGGAGATTGTACATAGCTAGACCACCCTTTAACGTTACTCCCACCCGGGAGGGACCGCGCATCAACGACGACATTGCCGTCCAGCGTGTGCGCCTCGTCGACGAGCGCGGTAACATGGTTGGGGTCGTCGGGCGTAACGAAGCGCTCACGATGGCGTCCGATGCCGGTCTCGACCTCGTCGAGATAGCACCGAACGCCGACCCGCCAGTCTGCAAAATCCTCGACTTCGGCAAGTACAAATACGAAGAACAAAAGAAAAAGAACGAAGCGCGCAAGAAACAAAAAATCATCGAAGTTAAAGAGATTAAATTGCGCCCCAGCATCGATGACCACGACTACGATGTTAAAATGCGCAGCATGGTCAAATTCATCGAGGAAGGCGACAAGGTAAAGGTGACCATGCGGTTCCGCGGGCGCGAGCTGGCGCATCAGGAACTCGGGATGGACGTCTTGGTGCGCGTCAGAGACGATCTTGACGAGATCGCCAAGGTCGAGCAGATGCCGCGGATGGAGGGCCGGCAAATGACCATGGTCGTGTCACCCAAGTAGTTCGGCTTCGAGGAGCCTCGGCCCCGCGGCCGGCTTTGTCATCGGCCTCTTGCAGAGGCGCAATTTGCCGTCGCGTTGATCCGGCGAGCGGCCGACCTTATCTTGCAGCTTTCCATGACCGCGCTCCGGCTCATCCGCAATTTCGCGATCATCGCGCATATCGACCACGGGAAGTCGACCCT
>DASQCY010000415.1:0-3131 GCA_035634495.1 Allostellaceae bacterium | reverse complement strand
CCGGTTGCCTATCACAGTCGGGCATCGTCGGTGCGGCCGTCGGGTATGCCGATTCGCCGGCCGAGCGGCCAGTGCAAGGCGCCGAACGAGGATGCGCCGAGCTACGGCCCGTGCCGCAAGCTCGATTACGAGCTCGAACTCGCCGTCTGGATTGGGCCAGGCAATGTGCTCGGCGAGCCGATCCCGATCGGCAAGGCTGGCGACCACTTGTTTGGGCTCGGCCTATTCAACGACTGGTCGGCGCGCGACGTCCAGCAGTGGGAGTCGCAACCATTGGGACCCTTCCTCGGCAAGAGCTTTGGCAGCACCGTCTCGCCCTGGATCGTCACCACGGAAGCATTGGCGCCGTTCCGCGTTGCCCAACCGGCGCGGCCGGCCGGCGATCCGCGCCCGCTGCCTCACCTCTGGGATGACGCGGATCAACGCGAGGGCGCGTTCGATATCGCCCTCGAAGCATTCCTGATGACCGAGGGGCTGCGGGCGAAAGGGATGCCGCCGCACCGGATGTCGGCGAGCAATACGACCGACCTTTACTGGACCGTGGCGCAGATGATCGCACACCACGCTTGCAACGGCTGTAACTTGGCACCCGGCGATCTCTTCGGCAGTGGCACGATCTCGGGCCCGACTCCCGAGGGCTACGGCAGCCTGATGGAGCTGAGCGCCGACGGCACCCGAACGATCACGTTGGCCTCGGGGGAAACCCGCACCTTTGTCGAGAATGGCGACGAAGTGATCTTCCGCGCCCATTGCCGAAAGGCTGGCTGTGCGCCGATCGGCTTTGGCGAATGCCGCGCGCGGATCGTCTGAGCGGAGCCACGGCAATGGTCGACGCGCTCGGCTGGCGGATCAAGTTCGGGGTCATCGCGCCCAGCACCAACACCGCTGTGCAGCCGGAGTTCGACGCGATGCGCCCGCGCGGCGTCACCAACCATTTCGGGCGCATCCACATCCCGAACGATCCGCTGCGCGGCGACGAGGATTTCACCAAGCTAATTGAGACCGTTCGCCGCGAGCTGATGGCGGCGATCGACCGGGTTATGACCTGCGAGCCCGACCATCTGATCATGGGGATGTCGTCCGAGACCTTCTGGGACGGCCTCGAAGGCAGCGAGAGGCTGCGCGAGCGCGTCGAGGCGCGCGCCGGGGTCAAGGTCACGATGGGGTCCGATGCATCGCGGCAGGCCTTGCGGCGATACGGCGACATCAAGCGCATCGGCGTCGTGACACCCTACATGCCGGTCGCCGACACGCAGGTGCACCGATTTTTTGCCGATTGCGGGTTTGATGTCGTCCGGCTGAAGGGGCTCAGATGCGCAAGCCCGGTATTGATCGCACATGTCACGGAGCGGGAATTGCGCGACGCGATCCGCGAGGTCGACGGACCCGAGGTCGAAGCGATCATCCAAGTCGGCACCAATCTGGCAATGGCCCGGGTCGCCGCGACCGCCGAGTTCTGGCTCGACAAGCCGGTGCTGGCGATCAATACGGCGACCTATTGGTGGGCGCTGCGCCGCAACGGCATTGTCGACAAGATCGACGGCTTCGGCTCGCTGCTGCTCGATCATTGAGCTGGATGCGAAGCCGCCTATGGCTGAACCGAGGCTGCGGGTCGACCCGGCGGAGCGTATTCGGCCGGTGCCTAATGCCACGCCGCGAAGGCGCGGCGCCGGCGGAGGAATTCTCCGGGGATTGGCCCGGATCGCCGTCCTGCTGCTATTGTGGGCTGCCATCATCGGCGGCGGCGTGCTCGGCTATTTCGCCCTCACCCTGCCCGATACCAGCGATCTGACTCGGGCCGAGCGTCGCCCTAGCGTCACGATCCTCGCCGCGGACGGCAGCTTGCTGACGACGTTCGGCGATCTCTTCGGTCAGCCGCTGACTTTGCAGGAGATGTCGCCCTATCTGCCGAAAGCGGTGATCGCGACCGAGGATCGCCGGTTCTACAGCCATTTCGGCGTCGATCCGATCGGGCTCCTGCGTGCGGCGGTGGCCAACCTCACGGCCGGCCATGTCGTCCAGGGCGGCAGCACGATCACCCAGCAGCTCGCCAAGAACCTGTTTCTGACGTCCGAGCGGAGCTTCGCCCGCAAGGTGCGCGAGACTCTGCTGGCGCTCTGGCTCGAGCACCGCTTTACCAAGGACCAGATCCTCGAAATCTATCTCAATCGCGTCTATCTTGGCGCCGGCACCTATGGGGTCGATGCCGCGGCACACCGCTATTTCGGCAAGTCGGCGCGGCGCACGACCCTCTATGAGAGTGCCGCCATCGCCGGCCTATTAAAGGCGCCGGCGCGGTTCAATCCGACCCGTGATCGCGACAAGGCGGCGGCGCGCACCGCCCGGGTCCTCGCCAACATGGTCGAGGCGGGCATCGTCACCGAAAGCCAAGCCGGCGCAGCCAGCAAGGAGGGGACGTTGCTTCCGGCCGTCGCAAGTACCCGATCGGGAGCCCGCTATTTCGCCGATTGGGTCGCCGAACAGCTCAGCGATTTTGCCGGCAGCGGCAGCCGCGACCTCACCGTCACGACGACGCTCGATCCCACGCTGCAAGCCGAAGCCGAGATGGTGATTGCCAAGACCATTGTGCGCGAGGGTGTCAAAGCGGCGGTCAGCCAGGGGGCGCTCGTGGCGATGTCGCCCGATGGTGCCGTCCGCGCCATGGTTGGTGGCCGCGATTACAGCGGGAGCCAGTTCAATCGGGCGACCCAGGCGCAACGCCAGCCGGGTTCCGCCTTCAAGCCGTTTGTCTATCTCGCTGGGCTCGAGGTGGGCTTGCGGCCCTCGGACGAGTTCGTCGACGCGCCGATCCGCCTCGGCAATTGGCAGCCGCGCGACTACACCGGGCGCTACCAGGGCGAGATGACCCTGGCGGAAGGACTGGCTCAGTCGATCAACACGATCGCGGTGCAGGTCGCCCAGCGCGCCGGCATCCGCAAAGTCATCGCGGTGGCGCATCGGCTCGGCATTTCGTCCGAACTCGCGCCGGAGATGAGCTTGGCACTCGGCACCAACGAGGTGAACCTGCTCGAGCTGGTCTCGGCTTATGCACCCTTTGCCAATGGCGGTGCTGGGGTATGGCCGCACGGGATTGCCGAGATTCGCGACAGCGACGGCACTGTCGTGTTCCA
>DASQCY010000414.1:0-4134 GCA_035634495.1 Allostellaceae bacterium | reverse complement strand
TGAATTTGGCAAGGACTATAAGGCCAAGCGACGCATCGTCGTCGCCTCGACCGAAGAAGACAAGGAGCCGGTCGAGTACCTGATCCCCAAAGGCAAGCACATCAGCGTCCAGGAAGGGGATTACGTCCAGAAGGGTGACCTCTTGATGGACGGCAATCGCGTCCCGCACGACATCTTGCGGATTCTCGGGGTTGAGGAGTTGGCGAGCTATTTGATCAACGAAATTCAGGAAGTCTATCGGCTGCAGGGTGTGCGGATAAACGACAAGCACATCGAGGTGATAGTGCGGCAGATGTTGCAGAAGGTCGAGATCGAAGAACCCGGCGACACGACCTTCCTTGCCGGCGAGCAGGTCGACCGCTCTGAGTTCGAGCTCGAAAACGTCAATGCCGAAAAGGAGGGACTGCGCATCGCGCTCGCCCATCCGGTGTTGCAAGGCATTACTAAGGCGAGCCTGCAGACGAATTCGTTCATTTCGGCGGCGTCTTTCCAAGAAACGACGCGCGTCCTGACCGAGGCTGCAGTATCGGGCAGGATCGACACGCTGACCGGGCTCAAGGAAAACGTGATTGTCGGCCGGCTAATTCCGGCAGGCACCGGCAGTGTCATCGCCCGGTTGCGCGAGATCGCTGCCGAGCGTGACCGCGAGCTGGCGGCGATCGCGGCCAGCGAGGAAGAGGCTGCTCAGCTCGTCGAAGACGAACAGCGGACGGCCTAAGGCGGGCCTCTCCCGCGGGGATGGGTGCAGGGAGGGGCTTGACCCGGCGCGACTACGTCACTACTAATATTGATCTCATGCGGGGCTGACCGTCGAAGCCACCTGGACGAAGCGCTGGGGCAAGCGCATGGCGCGGCGCTCTCGCGAGAGGGCGCGTCAAAACTTGGGTAGAGGCTCACCACCGCTCCGGCGTGGCACAGGCGCCGAGCGGTTCTTTCGTTTGAAGAGGTTGTGACGATGCCAACGATAAACCAGCTCATCCGCAATCCGCGGAGATGGCAGGTGGCGCGCAACAAGGTACCGGCGATGGAAGCTTGCCCGCAGAAACGCGGGGTGTGTACTCGCGTCTACACGACCACGCCCAAGAAACCGAATTCCGCTTTGCGAAAGGTCGCCCGTGTGCGTCTAACCAACGGTTACGAGGTCACGAGCTACATCCCAGGGGAGGGTCACAACCTGCAGGAGCACTCGGTTGTTTTGATCCGCGGCGGGCGGGTCAAGGATCTGCCGGGCGTGCGTTATCACATCATCCGTGGTACGCTCGACACCCAAGGCGTCAAGGATCGCCGCCAGCGCCGTTCAAAATACGGTGCTAAACGTCCGCAGTAGGAAAGACGGGCATGTCGCGCCGTCGCGCCGCCACTAAACGCGAAGTCTTGCCGGACCCCAAGTTTGGCGATGCTGTCCTGACCAAGTTCGTGAACTGCCTGATGTACGAGGGGAAGAAGTCGGTTGCTGAACGGATTGTCTATGGCGCCTTTGACCGGATAGCCAAACGCAGCGGCCAGGATCCGTTGCGCGTGTTCCACGATGCGCTCGGCAATGTGCGCCCGGCCGTCGAAGTGCGCTCGCGCCGGGTCGGCGGCGCTACCTATCAAGTGCCGGTCGAAGTTCGGGCCGACCGCAGCCAGGCGTTGGCGATCCGCTGGCTGATTTCAAGCTCGCGCGGCCGGTCGGAGAATACGATGGAAGAACGGCTCTCGGGCGAACTCCTCGACGCCTCAAATAATCGCGGTGTCGCTGTCAAACGGCGGGAAGACACGCACCGGATGGCCGATGCGAACAAAGCCTTCTCGCATTATCGTTGGTAGATGGCGCAGAGGACAGCTGGTCCAGGTTTCTCTTCAAGGTATCCCCCGCGGGAATACCGTCGGAGCTTCTTTCATGGCACGCGCGACACCCCTCGAGCGGTATCGGAACATCGGTATTATGGCGCATATCGATGCCGGCAAGACGACTACGACCGAGCGGATTCTCTACTACACCGGGCGCTCTTACAAGATCGGTGAAGTTCACGAAGGCACTGCCACGATGGATTGGATGGCGCAAGAGCAGGAGCGCGGCATCACAATCACCTCCGCTGCAACGACTTGTTTCTGGCAGGACCATCGGATCAACATCATCGACACGCCAGGGCATGTCGATTTCACAATTGAGGTCGAGCGCAGCCTGCGGGTCCTCGACGGCGCGATTGCGGTGTTCGATTCGGTGGCGGGCGTTGAGCCGCAGTCGGAAACGGTATGGCGGCAGGCGGACAAATACGGCGTCCCGCGGATCTGCTTTGTCAACAAGATGGATCGCATCGGTGCGGATTTCCCGCGCTGCATTGCGATGATTGCCGACCGCCTCGGGGCCAGACCGCTGGTGCTGCAGCTGCCGATCGGCATCGAAAGCGATTTTGTCGGTGTGCTCGACCTGGTTGGCTTCCGGGCGATCAAGTGGCGCGAGGAAACTTTGGGTGCCCAGTTCGACATCGTTGACGTTCCTCCCGAGATGGCGGCCGAGGCGAAATCTCTCCGCGCGAGACTTGTCGAAGCCGCCGTTGAGCAGAACGACGCGGCGTTGGAGGCTTATCTCGGCGGCGAGGAACCGGACGAGGAAACGCTGAAACGCTGCATCCGTAAGGGTACGCTCGACGGCGCCTTTGTCCCGGTGCTGTGTGGCTCGGCCTTCAAAAACAAAGGGGTGCAGCCGCTGCTCGACGCCGTGGTCGACTATCTACCGGCGCCGACCGATGTCGCCGCGATCAAAGGCGTCAAGATGGGCTCGAACGAGCCGGTGGTGCGCCGTTGCTCGGACGACGAGCCCTTCGCTGGGCTGGCGTTCAAGATCATGAGCGATCCCTTTGTCGGTTCTCTGACCTTTGTTCGCATCTATTCCGGTGTCGTGACGGGCGGTAGCCAACTTTTAAATACCGTTAAGGGTAGTCGCGAGCGGATCGGTCGGATGCTGCAGATGCACGCCAATCACCGTGAAGATCTCAAAGAGGCGCGCGCCGGCGATATCGTCGCATTAGCTGGGCTCAAGAACACGACGACTGGTGACACACTTTCCGACCCCGCCCACGCAGTTGTGCTCGAGCGCATGGACTTCCCGGACCCGGTCATCGAGATCGCCGTCGAGCCCAAAACCAAGGGCGACCAGGAAAAAATGAGCCAAGCGCTCGCTCGCCTCGCTACCGAAGATCCGTCATTTCGCGTCGCGGTCGATCATGAGAGTGGTCAGACCGTGATCAAGGGAATGGGCGAACTGCACCTTGAGATCATCGTCGATCGGATGAAGCGGGAGTTTAAGGTCGACGCTAATGTCGGGGTACCGCAGGTCGCTTATCGCGAGACGATAACCCGCACGGCCGAGGTCGACTATACACACAAGAAGCAGACCGGAGGGGCCGGCCAATTCGCTCGCGTCAAGCTCCGTTTCGAGCCGCTGCCGCCGGGCTCGGGCTTCGTCTTCGAAAACGCGGTGGTCGGCGGGACTGTGCCGAGGGAGTATGTGCCGGGTGTCGAGAAGGGACTGAAGGCGTCGATCGAGACTGGCGTGCTCGCCGGCTTCCCGGTCATCGATCTGAAGGTCGTTTTGTTCGACGGCGCATATCACGAAGTCGATTCGAGTGTGCTCGCCTTCGAGATCGCGGCGCGCGCCGCCTTTAAGGACGGCGTCATGAAGGCTGCGCCGAAACTCCTCGAGCCGATCATGCGGGTCGAAGTGGTGACGCGTGAGGAGTATATGGGCGACGTCATCGGCGACTTGAACAGCCGACGCGGTCAGGTCACGGGAATGGACACCCGCGGCAACGCGCGGGTCATTGATGCGATGGTGCCGCTCGCCAACATGTTCGGCTATGTCAATACGCTGCGCTCGATGAGCCAGGGCCGTGCCCAGTACACAATGCATTTCGACCACTACGAGCAGGTACCGCAGGCGGTAGCGGACGAAGTCCGCGCCAAGATGGCCTGACCATCATGCCAGCGCTGAATTGAGCGGAGAAAGACCATGTCGAAGGCGAAGTTTCAGCGGACGAAGCCGCACTGCAACATCGGGACGATTGGTCACATCGACCATGGCAAGACGACGTTGACGGCGGCGATCACCAAGGTTTTGGCGGAGGGTGGCGGGGCGACGTTTGTGCCGTT
>DASQCY010000413.1:0-3789 GCA_035634495.1 Allostellaceae bacterium | reverse complement strand
TATTTCGTCCTGTTGCATGCCGGATGGCTGGTGAGCCTCGCGCTTTTCGTCCCCGCCGCTACTCCGCCACTCTGGCCGCTGCTCGGCTTCTTCGCCCTGCTCCAGCTGGGCCGGCTCTGGGTAATTTCGAGCCTGGGCCATTATTGGACGACGCGGATCGTAACCTTGCCCGGCACACCCCTGGTGCAAACCGGTCCCTTCCGCTGGTTTCGGCACCCGAACTACCTGTTGGTGATCGCGGAGATCGCCGTGCTGCCGCTCGCCTTTTGGGCCGTCGCGATCGCGGTCGCGTTTTCGGCCGTGAACTTGATGATGATCGTCCGGCGCATCCGGATCGAGGAGAGCGTTCTCGCGCCGCGGCGAGGGCTCTGAGTCTTCGAAGGTGAGGAGGTTCCCAACACCGGCCGGCGCGATCGGCATCAAGACCTGGATCGGGTTCGTCGCCATGGCCGTCGGGATGTTCATGGCGATCCTCGACACGCAGATCGTCGCGAGTTCCTTGCCGGAGATCCAGACTGGTCTCGGCATTCCCCTCGACCAATTGAGCTGGGTCCAGACGGCCTATCTGATGGCCGAGATCGTCGCGATCCCGCTGACCGGCTGGCTGACGCGCGTGATGTCGACGCGCGGCGCCTTTTTCGTCTGCATATGCGGTTTCACCGCCGCCAGCCTCGCTTGCGCTGCCTCCGCCAGCTTCTGGTCGCTAGTCCCGGCGCGGGTGGTGCAAGGTTTCTGCGGCGGCGCTCTGATCCCGCTCGTCTTTTCGGCCGTCTTCTTGATGTTCCAATGGCCTGCACGGGAGCGGGCAATACTCTGGGCCGGGCTCTTGGCGATGCTCGCCCCGACCCTCGGACCGGGCGTCGGCGGCTTTGTCACCGACCGCTTCTCCTGGCACTGGTTGTTTTTGATCAATGCGCCGCCGGGGGTCGTCGTGGCACTTCTGGTCGCCTGGGGAGTCGACGTCGATCGGGCAGACCGGCGCGCTTTCGGCTCGGTCGATCTGCTCGCGCTGGCGCTGCTCGCGGTCTTTCTCGCCAGCCTGCAACTGCTTCTCAAGGAAGCCCCGCAGCGCGGCTGGGCGAGCACCCCGATGCTGTTGCTCGCAGCCCTTTGTCTGGTATGCGGCGGCAGTACGATCCGCCGCGCGTTATGCCGGCCGATGCCGCTCGTAGATCTGTCAGCGTTTCGCGACCGAAATTTTGCTGCCGGATGCTGGTTCAGCTTTGTTCTCGGCATGGGACTCTACGGAGCCACTTACCTCTTGCCGGTGTTCCTCGGTCTGATTCGGAATTACGACGCGCTGGTGATCGGCGGGATCATGATGGTGACGGGCGCAGCCCAACTGATGATGGCGCCGATCGCCACCGCGCTCGAACGGCGCGCCGACACCCGGCTATTGACCACCGCGGGCTTCGCACTGCTTGCGATCGGTTTCATCGGCAACGGCTTCATGACCTTGCAGACTGACTTCTGGGGATTGTTCTGGCAGCAGATCATGCGCGGCGCGGCGGTGATGCTTTGCCTCTTGCCGACCACCTCGCTGGCCCTGGGGGGCTTCGACCCTTTTCTCGTGCCAAACGCCAGCGGTCTGTTCAACCTGATGCGCAATCTCGGCGGAGCGATCGGCCTGGCGTTGATCGACACCGTGCTCTATCAGCGCACTGCCACCCATGTCGAGGCCATCGTCGCACGGCTTCAGGCCGGGGATGCATCGGCAGCGCGCCTGGTCGGATTGCCAACCGAGCGTTTCACCGGCGCGCCTATCAGTGCGGTAGACGAGGCAACGCGCGCCCTTGTGGCGCCGTTGGTCGAGCGCGCCGGGCTCGTCGCCGCCTTCAACGACGCTTGGCTTATGGTCGGCGGCTTGGTCGCGCTGTCGATGCTGGCTCTGCCGCTCTTCCGGGCACCGCGACAGACGGTTGGTACACGACGCAACGATCCCGATCTCTCTCGTATCGCGTAGCCACTAACGGATAGCCCGAGTGACCGAGGCGCAGCCGCTCGTCCTTGCGACGCCCCAAGCGCCGGCCGGCACGCTCTCGGGGCGAGTTATCGCCAAGGCGCTGCGCGACAACGCCCTCTTGGCCTTTCCGCCGGAGGCCTTCGAAGAGGACGTGGTCTACCGACGCTTCTTCGGCCGTCAGCAGATCATTCTCAATAAGCCCGGCGGGATCCATCATATTCTTGTCGAGAACCCCGACAATTACCGCCGTACCCCCGCCACCATGCGAATGCTGCGTCCGCTGCTCGGCAACGGTCTGTTGCTCAGCGAGGGGGAAGATTGGAAGCATCAGCGCCGCACCGTGGCTCCCGCCTTTGCCCCGCGCACGATGCCGCTATTAGCGCACCATGTTGCTCGCGCCGCCGAGGCTGCCGTCGCTAGTCTGGCGGCCTCCGCTGAATGCCGCGTCGACCTTCTCGCGACGATGCAGTCTCTCGCCTTGGAAATTGCCGGCACCTCGATGTTTTCGCTTGCTATGGAGCGTTACCGTCCGGAACTGCGCGATCTGATCACCCGATATACCGCGGGTCTCGGCCGGCCGGGCCTGCTGGACTTTTTGCTGCCGCTGGCGATTCCAAGCCCCCGCGACCTCGCGCGCCGGCGGGTGCGGCGGCGTTGGGTGGCTTTGATCGGCCGCATCATCGGCGAGCGCCGCGGAAAAGCGTCTACGGAAGCGCCACGCGACCTCTTCGACCTGTTGTCGACGGCGCGGGACCCGGAGACCGGCGCCCCGTTTTCGGCCGAAAATCTCGTCGACCAGGTTGCGACTTTGATCGCCGCCGGTCACGAGACGACCGGGGTCGCGCTGTTCTGGTCTATCTGGCTTGTCGCCGCAGCGCCGGCTGTTCAGGAGCGGCTCGCTGCTGAAGGTGAGACACTCGATCTCGGCCCGGACAATGCGGCCGAACTCCTACCGGAGCTCGTTTATACGCGCGCGGTTGTGCAAGAGGCGCTGCGCCTCTATCCGCCGGCGTTCACCCTCGTGCGTCAGGCGCGGCATGCCGACAAGGCCAACGGCACTCCGGTGCCCGCCGGCGGCATCGTATTCATTTCGCCCTGGGTGTTGCACCGGCACCGGCGGCTGTGGTCGCAACCGGAAGTTTTCGATCCAACGCGGTTCCTCCCCGGTGCGCCGCTGCCCGACCGCTTCGCCTATCTGCCGTTCGGCATCGGTCCGCGAGTGTGCATCGGCGCACAATTTGCCCTGACCGAAGCCACCCTGGTCCTGGCCGCGATGATCAAGGCCTTCCGTATAGAGCGCGCTGACGACGAGCCGGTGATGCCGGTAGGGATCGTCACGACTCAACCGGGTCACTCTCCGCTTTTCCAGCTGCGGCCAAGGCGTTAGCGTCTGCGCCGAGCAGTGCGGCCTTGGACATGACGGTTTTCTTACGCGGCGCAATGACGCATGCTGTGAGCGGCCGCCGAAGGGGGTAGGAGCAATGCGCTCGCAACGACTGACGATGATCATCTTTATCGGCATGCTGCTTGGCATCGGGGTCGGCTATGCCTGCCACCAGCTCTGGCCCGATCCGCAGACGGCGAAGACGATCGCCGGCTATATCTCGCTCTTCACCGACATATTCCTGCGGCTGATCAAAATGATCATTGCGCCACTGGTTTTCACGACCTTGGTGGTCGGGGTAGCGCATATGGGCGACACCAAATCGGTTGGCCGAATCGGCGGCAAGGCGATGCTGTGGTTCGTCAGCGCCTCGCTCGTTTCGCTGCTGCTCGGCCTCATCATGGTCAACATACTGCGTCCGGGCGACAACCTCAACCTGCCG
>DASQCY010000412.1:0-11813 GCA_035634495.1 Allostellaceae bacterium | reverse complement strand
AAGCCGACGCTATTCGATTGCCTCGAATTCTCGGACGCGCTCGCTTCTATCGACGTCCTTTATGATCTTGGCTTTCTATTGATGGATCTCGAGCACCGGGGGCTCACGCAGTTTGCGAATATGGTCTTGAACCGCTATCTGGATTTGACCGATGAGGATGACGCGCTCCCGGCGATGCCGCTTTTCCTGTCGCTGCGCGCCGCGATCCGCGCGCATATCATGGCCACGGCATTGGACCGGACGACATACGCGACTAAAAAGCTGCAAATCATCGATGAGGCGCGCAGTTACCTCGACCTCGCAGCTCGATTGCTGCACCCGGAGCCCGCGCGCCTCATCGCAATCGGCGGTCCTAGCGGGTCGGGCAAGTCGACCCTCGCCGCCGCCCTGGCCCCAGGGATCGGCGCACGGGTCCTGCGCAGCGATGTGATCCGCAAGCGTCTGTTCGGGCTGGCCCCGGAAACGCGGCTCCCGCCGAGCGCCTATGCGCCGGAAGTATCGCGCCGGGTCTATGAAGCGCTCCGCCAAAAAGCGGCGGCGGCGCTCGCCGCGGGGTACTCGGTGATCATCGATGCCGTATCTCTGAAGCCTGAGGAGCGCCGATCCTTCGCGGCAGTGGCTAAGGCCACCGCCGTCCCCTTTTCGGGTCTGTGGCTCGCCGCTCCGGCATCGACGATGGAGGCGCGCCTTCGCGCGCGCCGTCACGACGCCTCGGATGCGTCTCCCAGAGTTCTCGCGCAGCAGCTCCGACAGGATGCCGGGCCGATCGACTGGCTTATTATCGATGCCGGCACAGGACTGGAAGCCTGTCTGGCCGCCGCTCGACGTGCTCTTGCCCTAGGCTGAACAGTTCCCCCGCAATCAGATCGACGGCGGTTTTCCACGGAACTCCTTTGCCTCAATCTGCTGCGCGAGTTCCACGCGCTGCTCCGGACTGAGCTCCTCTGCCTGCGCTTTCTTGCGCCTCTTGTTGGTCGAGCGGAGCGTCCGCGGTGCTTTCTGATCCTTCGTTCGACCCTGTTTCAATCGACGATTAATGGACATCCGGATCTCCTGTTGCAATAGATCAATTTGACTTGCCCCGCGTCGGCACGACTTTATCCAGATCAATCGAGACTGATCGACATCGCGGTCAGAATGCGGCGATCTTGAATTCTTTGACGACAAACCTAATATTAAGTTATCGACGCGATCTCGAATGACATTTCCGGCGGCGCTTTGAGTAAGAGCGTTTTCCCGACGAGAGGGATTCAAACCGAATCGTACCCTGACCGGATTTGCGGAGGCCCGCCTTCCGCGCGTCCTTCCCTGTGCACGAGCGAAGGAGCAGCACAGATGGCCAAGGTCCCGCAGGTTTAATGGATCGCCATTTGCGGCACCCTATTAGGCAGCGTGGGGTGATCTTCTAGCATTGCCCGCCATCACACCCGAAAAAGGCGACTATGGATAATTTGAAACCGCTGCCGCTGACGCAGCATCGCGGCGATAAGAGAGAGCGCCACCTCGTTCCTACTATCAGACCCACATCGACCGAGCAAAGCTTGATCGCAGCACCCCAGAAGCCCCCTTGCGCGGACCGAGCACCTGCCTTGACAGCCGAGCTGGATCCTGAACTTCAGGCCTATGCGGAAGCTGCGATCCGGACGTTTCGCTTCAGCTTTGACGAGGCGCTCGCGGAGAACTCGCCGGTAACGCGCGAACGGCTTCGGCAGGCGGCCTCCGATCTGATGCGCGCGGCAGCGCGTACGACGATCGTGCTCGATCGTTTGAACACCGGTGCCAAACGCGCACCCAACGAGGTCGCGGATTGGCCGCGGCCTTCCTACGCACGAGAGCACCCCCGTAGCGCCACGCCCGCCTAGCCCATCACGGCTCGACGCTCCCATCGACCTTGGAACTTTGCCTTCCTCGCCGTAACTAGCCTCTTCCTGGGGCGCTGACTCTGCGCGAAATTCGTGACCCTATTGGTTGAAGCTCCGGCGCAAGCTCGCAGCCATTGTGGATGAGGAGTGCGGTGCAGGGAACCCTTTTTGCCCGCCGTTCAGCGGCTATTACCTGGAGCCTGATCGGCGTCGATTATGCTTACTTCGATAAACTTCGCATGATCGTGCCAATCGCGAATGTTTTCGAGGCGGGCAAACCGCTTTTTTGCGGCCTCGATCGCCCGCTCGCGGCTCCGGGCGGAGCGGATGATTATCGCGCGTTGACAGGGTCTTACAACGATATTGAATCTAGCGTATTCGTTCAGACAACATACCCGGTAAACCGGTCCGAGCTTAATCCCGGCCGGCTCCAGCGCTTTTTCGGAACCGCTTTATCTCCTCGTTCGCCCGGCTGACCTGGCCGAGCGCCTTCTCCAGGATCTCGGTAACACGCAGCGGCATCGCCTTGGATACCGGTTCGATTTCCGAGAGCCGGAGAGCGGCTGCGATATAATTGGTTATCGCCGTCAACCGCTCGCTGAGCTCGTGACAGACAGCTGGATGCGCTTCGTACCCTTGTGGCAGGGAACCGGGCCTCTGTGCGGGCGGCGTCGATTTCGTCGGACTGGCGCGGATACCGCAAGGCTCGGTGGGTGTGCGAATGGAAACCGTCATTTGGGCAACCCCCTATTAAAGCTGCTGTTCGGCGGGACCTCGGACGAGTATTGATCTGGCTGCAGTTTCGCCTCCGTTTCCCCGATCAGCTTTAAGATTATCTGCCGCTTGGCTGGGTCAGCCTCGTCTCCAGCAACCGCGAAAGTGATCGAGATTCATCTTGTCGATTGCCGGGTCTTGCATCGGAGTGCCCCTTTATTCCAGTGCATGTTGCGCTCATAACTGGCAGGCATCCGCGCTGACGCCCGGACGAGCCGTGGCCGCTATGGCGCGACCTGTTGAGAGCGTAAGCTGAACCCTGAAGGGCGGCCCTAAAGAATGTTAACCGGTGACCAACTCGGTCCGCCTCGCCACGCGGCGCCTAATCTCTACGTACCTGCGGCAGTTTGACGCATTAGGTCAAACGCCGGCGCGCGGGGATTATGGCGTCAAGCGGTGGGAGGAAACGGCATCCCGCACCGCCTGTGGCGCGCCTTCCAAATGGAGATAGCGAGGATCGAATTCAGCGGCCGCCTTTAGCGCGTCTAGGTCGGGTATTCTCAGCACTCGGTGGTCGGAGACGATCAGCTTCTCATTTTGCAGACGCCGCAGCATTCGGTTGGCGTAAACCTCTGAGATGCCGAGCGCATCGCCGAGCTCCGCCTGCGTAACCGGCAGCATGTAGTTATGGTCGACCGTCTCCCCCACCAATCTTAAACGTTCGAACATCTCGCAAAGAAGATGGGCCACGCGCGCATAGGCATCGCGCCGGCCGATCGCAGTGATGCGCTCACGAAGAATGGCCTCTCGCTGAAGGGCATTCCACCACAGGGCAACGGTCACTTGGGGATGATCGACGATCTCTGCGATGAGACGTTCGCGATTGATCCGCGCAATTGTCGTGGGCCCTAGGGTAAAGATCCCGTGGTCGGTCGCCTTGAACAGCAAGCTGTGAAGCTCAGTCTTATCACCGGGAAACATAAAATCCAAGATCTGCCGGCTGCCATCGGGCAAGATCTTGTAGCGACACGCATGTCCAGCGATCACGACGAAGACCGCGGCAGGCATCTCTCCTTCTCGTATGATGTCCGAATGTGCGGGAAATTCGTCGTACCGCAAAATAAGGCCGTTCAGCCATTCCTTGTCTCGGTCGGGTAACGGCAGGAAGTGTTCGAGCTTCATGATCAACGGTGTCAACATAGCGGTCCCCATTCTTGCATCGGCCCACGACGTCTCGCTGGCGCCCGCGCCCTTCGGGCAGCCAGCGAGGTTGATGTGGATCAAGGTCGAAGAAGCCTCGCCGGCGGTAAAGACCGTCTCGGACGACGGGCCTGGTATCACAGCTCGCTTCCATCGGTCAGCAGCTAATCCTCTGTGGAGGACGTGGATGGTTCCGGACAAGACCTTGCAGCCCGACGTGCTTGTGGAGCTCGAGTTCGAGCCCAGCGTCAACGCTGCGTATATGGGAGTCGCCGCGAAAGATGGTGTGATCACATTGACCGGTCGCGTCGGCAGCTTCAAGCAGACTCGCTGCTGAGCGAGCGGCTCGGTGGGTAAGAGGGGTCAAGGCGGTCGCGCAGGAGATCGAAGTGCGGCTTCCGTCAGATAAAAAATGCGCCGATGACGAGATCGCCGAGCGCGTAGTGAAGATCCTGAGCTGGGATCCGACTCTGCCTCCCAATCGCATCTACGTGCGGGTCGATCACGGCCTGGTGATGCTCCGCGGCTCTGTCGAGATGCCGTTTCAGGTTGAGGAGGCGGAGCTTCAGGTTCGCAAGCTTTCGGGCGTTGTCAGCGTCATCAACGAGATCCGTGTCAGGCCGAGGGAAGTACCGATCGACATTGCTAAGCGAATTGAGGCGGCGCTGCACCGCAGCGCCGAAATCGGGACGCGCAACATAGGCGTCGGCTTCGAATACAGCAAAGTGATCCTCACCGGGACGGTCAACAATTGGCATCAGCGCGAGGCTGCCGGTCGGATCGCCCGATTGGTCCCCGACGTCGATATCGTTGAAAACCAACTCGTTCTAGAGCCACAACGATGAGGACCACCCCCGACGCCTCGACCCTTAGCCGCGTGGTTGCCGGCTTTGTCATGGGCGGCCTCACGCTCGCTCTGGTCGGCCTGACAACAGTGCTCGGACCGGCAGGCGTGGCAACCGTTGCCCACCCCCTGGTTCCTTTGATTTTTCCGGTCGCGGCGATCGCGACCGTGCTGATCGCCGCCCTTTCGCCGTCAGGGCGGACCGCCTGGGGCAGGTTGTGCCTGATGAACGGCGTCGTGAGCATCGCGCTCGCCGGCACCAATGTCCAGAATGGCCCCCCACTGTGGCCTACGGACCCGGTCTACGAGCGCGCCCTCGATCAGTCGATGCAATGGTGGCTCAGAGAAGTGATTTGGACCACTGCCGCTTATTTCGGCGGAGCGATGATCATAGCTGCAGTCTTATTTGCTTTGAGCTATTGGCTGTTGCATTCACCGCATGGTCGGCATCGTCAGGCGCATTGAACCTTGCAGCGGGCGGCTCGGAGGAATCCACGACGACGAGCAGATTTCCGGCGGTGTCGCTGTCCTGTCGGGGAGCAGCGGAGCGTCGAACCGGGGGTCGTCCTTCGCGGCTCGCTCGTAATTCGCGCCGAGTATTCCGTGGTGATCGAGAAATCTGTTTATGGCCGCGGGGATCCGCGCGCAGCCCTTTGATGGGGGACGGCCGAGCCGCCGTTCGAGATAGTCCGGATCGGTCGCATGCGACTGCAGTCGGATATCCCTTCTTCCCCTGTCCCCCAGCCTTTCGTAGCGCGCTGCTAGCCGAAATCCCAGACGCGCATCCCTTGAGCCCGAGGCCGCGAATATGCTGTGGATTTAATGTGCCCTCGGCACGCCAGTCGAGGACCGCATCGGTGTGCAAGAACACGCCGGTCGGTGTCAGGTAGTAGTCGCGCCGGCCCATCTGTCCGGTGGATACTTTCGTGCCGCCGAGGCTTCCCCACGCCCCATCGGGGCGCGCTAACACAATGCGCATTTGCTGGACACTGGGGTTGCGGTCGACGACGACAAGCAGCTGCGCCTGGCCGATGCTCGGGCCACTGGCGGCAACCGCAGCCTGCGTCGGTGCGATCCAACCTTGCTCGCCTTCGGGGCTGTTGACGATAACGCCCGGCACTTCGCGCATCAGATCGGCACGCAGGCGCGCCACCTCGCCGTCGACGTCGATCGGCACTACAGCATGCGGCGAGCCAGTGAAACCTGCGGTCGGCGCTAGGGGTCGTGGCGCCGGCATCTCGACGCAAGCCGAAAGGGCGACCAGCAGACCGATCGTAGAGATCAGGATGTGCATCGATAATGATTTTTGAGCAGCCAGCGCGGGCATCTCGTTGCCGCCGACTGGTAAATGTTATCCGGCCCGGCAATCTCTATTGCTCTGACTTGGATCAATGCGGCGGCGGGTAGAGCCGCATTTGATGGAGCTCGAACCCGACCGAGGGAGGCTTTGCACTGCCGATGGACGAGATCGCACACCACGTCTGGCAAACCAAATACCGCTATAAAGAGGACAGCCACCTCAGAGACGAAACAATCGAAGACACCTGGCGGCGCGTCGCTCGCGTCATCGCTGCGGTTGAACCGCACGATCGAGAATGGTGGCAAAACAAGTTCTTCGAAATCCTTAAGGGGTGCAAGTTCTTGCCCGGCGGACGGATCTTGGCCGGCGCCGGCACCGGCCGCCGCGTGACGCTGTTCAATTGTTTCGTTATGGGAATTATCGAGGATTCCTTGCCAGGCATCCTCGGCGCACTGAGCGAAGGGACTTTGACGCTGCAGCAAGGCGGTGGTGTCGGATACGATTTCTCGACACTGCGACCAAAAGGAATGCACGCCAAGGGCGTCGGCGCCATTGCGTCAGGGCCCGTGTCCTTCATGCCGATCTGGGATGCGATGAGCGAGACCCTGATGTCGACCGGCCCTCGCCGCGCCGCCATCATGGGCACTTTGCGCTGCGATCACCCAGACATCGAAGCATTTATCGGCGCCAAGCGTGAGCCCGGCCGGCTGCGGCATTTCAATCTTTCGGTCCAGATTACCGACACTTTTATGGCGGCGGTGCGCGACGATGCGGAGTGGCCGCTGATTTTTCCGACCGCGGCCGACAGCAATAAGGAACTGGTTTACCGTGAATGGTCCAAACACACCGGGGCGGTGCCGTGCAATGTCGTGCGCCGCATCACCGCCCGCGCCTTGTGGGACGAAATCCTGCGCACCGCCTACGAGACTGCAGAGCCGGGCGTTCTGTTCGTGGATCGCATCAACCGGATGAACAACCTCTGGTACCGCGAGGCAATCACGACGACGAACCCTTGCGGCGAGGTTCCGTTACCGCCGTATGGCGCGTGCGACCTCGGCTCAATCAATCTGACGCAGTTCATCGAGCAGCCGTTCACAGAGCACGCCCGCCTCGATACGGCGTCGCTGGCCGAAACAGTCGCAACGGCGGTTCGCTTCCTCGACAACGTCATCGACGTTTCGCGCTTTCCTCTGCCGCAACATAGAGAAAACGCGTGGGGTTCGCGGCGGATCGGACTCGGTATCACCGGCTTGGCCGACGCTTTTGTCATGTTGGGTCGGCCCTATGGCAGCGAGCGCTCGGTGGCTTGGGCCGCGGAGGTCATGGAGCGAATCTGCCATTGCGCTTATCGGGCCTCAGTGGCGCTCGCTCGCGAAAAGGGGCCATTCCCTTTGCTGGACCGCAACAAATACCTCGATGGCGCCTTCGTGAGCGCACTCCCGAACGACATTCGCACGGCGATCGCCGATCGCGGCATTCGCAACAGCCATTTGTTGGCAATCGCTCCGACGGGGAGCATCAGCCTCCTGGCCGGCAACGTATCGAGTGGCGTTGAGCCGATTTTCGCGCCGACCTATCGCCGCGCGGTGCTCGACGAGACCGGCGTCGCTTCCGAATTCGAGCTTACCGACTATTCCTTGAAACTCTGGCGCGAGCTCGGGCACCGCGACGAAGGTCTGCCGAGTGCCTTTGTGACCACCCGCGACCTCCCGGTCAGCGCTCATTTGGAGATGCAGGCCGCTCTGCAGGCCCATGTCGACAACGCAATCTCCAAGACTGTCAATGTGCCGGAAGAATGCTCGTTCGAGGACTTTCGGCAGATCTACGAATTCGCTTATGACAAAGGCCTCAAAGGCTGCACGGCCTATCGCCCCAATCCTCTGCGCGGCGCAGTCCTCCAAGACGGGGAGCTGGCGGTCAACGCGCCGCATTGCTGCGTCCTCGAGCGCGAGACCGATTGAGACCGGATCTATGGCAGACGATTCCAGGGTAGCCTTCTTGAAATGGTGCCTGCCGCGGCTTGGACTCCGCTGGTCTGGCTACCGCAAAGTGCGCGGGCTCGTGGGCAAGCGCCTCAACCGGCGGCTCGCCGAGCTTGGACTCGCCGACCTTTCCGCCTACCGCACCTTCCTGATCGGCGAGCCGGCCGAGTGGGCGCGCCTCGAGGCGATGTGCCGCGTTCCGATCTCCCGCTTCTACCGTGATCGCGCCGTGTTCGACGCTATCGGCGGGCAGCTGCTGCCGGAAGCTGCTGCCGCAGCCGCCGCCCGAGGCGATAACGCAGTCAAATGTTGGAGCGCGGGATGCGCCTCGGGGGAAGAGCCCTACACGCTGGTGATGGTGTGGCGCTTCTGCGTCGCGCAGGATTGGCCAACGCTCGGCTTCACCGTGATCGCCACTGATGCTGAGAATATGATGATCGAAAGGGCCAAGGCCGCCTGCTACGCCCGAAGCTCACTCAAGGATCTGCCGCCACAGTGGGTCGAGCAGGCCTTTACCCGGTGTGGCCCGCTGTTTTGTCTCGAGCGGGGCATTCGGGAGGGCGTCCAATTCGAGCTGCAGGATATCCGCCGATTGATGCCCGACGGCCCCTTCGATCTGATCCTGTGCCGGAACCTCGCCTTCACCTATTTCGATGACGCGCTGCAATGCCGGATCTCGGACCAGCTGCGAGAAAGCCTCCGGCGCGGCGGGTTTCTCGTGCTGGGAACGCATGAAGCCCTGCCGGGCGAGGTTGGCGGCTTTACGCGCATTTCGCTGAATTTGCCGCTCTATCGGCGAAAACCATCGGGCTCCAAAGGATCATAACTTCATCCTGATCTAATCCGGGCCTCTGCCGGTATTCGCGACGGCCAGGGGTCGAAGCCGAGCCGACCATCGAGGAGATCATCCGCGAAACGATCGAGCCGTTCTAAAATTTGCGATCGCGATTTCCTCGATGTGGAGACGGAGATCCACCACTGAAGCGCTGGCGGCGGGCCCAACGCGCACGTGAATGATTTGCGGCTGACCCACCGGATGGCCGATCTGGCGGACGAGATAGGACTCGGTGGCGTCGATCTCGTCGACTTGCCGAACGAGGGTCGTCGGCAATCAGCCCCGCCGCGACATCGTACAGCTTGCCGACGTGGTTCACTGGATTTTTTCCCGGCGACGCTTAAGCCATTGGCCCGAGTGCTTCGGCCTGCCTCGCCGTCAACCCCGGCCTCGGCCGAGGTGCCGTGACGGTCAAAATAGAGGCTGTCAGGTGGCACATCGGCGGCATTGAGCTCGACCGATCCTTCCTGATCAAGAGCCACGCAGGCCACAGCGCGTGCCGCGTTGTAGATACCCGCTTTCTTGACGAGATAGTCTTCGGTGTTGTTGAGGTTTGCGCCAACGAAGGCGACGGCCACCGTCAAGTGCACGTCGCGATCGCGGCGAACCCCCATGACCTTGATGTCTTCACCGATTTCGGGATGGGCGGACTTGATCACAGGCCCGTTGAGATGGCGTTCCACCGCACCGCATAAACGGCCCTTTCCAGTAGGCTGAAGGGCACACAGCCACCGCCGCAGGACAGCATCTGCGACGCGCTCGCCGAGACCGCCAGTCTCGCGTTGTGCCGGCTGTACCGCGAGCGCTCCGGGCTAATTCTCCACCGCAATGTCGCTAAGGTGCTGCTCTGGGGCGGCGAGGCGCAGTCTGCGTTCCGAGGCGGCCGGATCATCAAGCCCATCGAAATCTTTATCGCTGGGCGGGCCACCAGACGCTTCAAAGGCGTCGACATGCCGGTTGACAAGGGCGTTCTGGAGGCCTGTCGCGCTTGGTTGCGCAACCACCTCGCCACGCTTGACGCGAGCTGGCACGTCAAGCTGCACATCTTGCTGCGGCCCACGTCGGACGATTTGGCAAGCCTCTTCATGAGGCAACAAGAGACGGGTGTCATCCTGGCGAGTCCGGACGTCCCATGCCCTTCCGCTCCACAATCTCGACCGCAGTGATGGCAATCGGCGTATTCCTAACCCGCAAGCGATCATCAATATTCATCTTCAGGAGCGATATCCGAATAGATCTGCCATTGCATGGTACGGGCCGGATTTGGGTGTATTGATATAAATCAAGGGCGATCCGTCGTTTCACGCACATTGTGACTTGGAACAAGACGGCAGCTGGGAGAACGTATTTCATCCCTGCTGACCGATCCGCGTGGGAGGTGCTTATGCAATTCTCCGAGGTGGTTCTGAAGCGAAGGTCGGTCCGCGCGTTCACCACGGCGCCCGTTGAGCGCGGCAAGCTCGAAACGATCTTGGAAACGGCGAGGCTCGCGCCGTCCGCGCGCGACCTCCAGGCCTATCAGATCGTCGTCATCGATGAGAGCGAGGTGAAAACGGCGTTAGCTGCGGCGGCCTTGGGCCAGCACTTTCTCGTGGCAGCACCCGTGGTGCTGGTCTTCTGCGCGAGCCCCGAGCGGAGCGAGAGCAAATATGGCGGCGGGGCGCTCCCTGTTCTGTATTCAGGACGCCACTATTGCCGCCTGTTGCGCGCAGCTTGCGGCAACTGCGCAAGGTCTCGCCTCGTGTTGGGTCGGCTACTTCGATGAGGCGGGTGTCGCCACCGCGCTGAGAGCACCAGCGGGATTTCGCCCGGTGGCGATCATGCCGATCGGTTATGCAGCCGCGGCGCCCGATCGGACACAGCGGAGAAAGCTCGATGAACTTGTTCGCTATGGCGTCTGGTAACCAGCCCGCCCCAGCGGCGCCGCTCTGCTCATTGTTCAACCATGTCGAGCACCTTGCCGGGGGCATCGGCGAGCGCAACATCTTCCGCCCCAACGCTCTGGCCGATGCCCGGAATTACATTGCTGGCGAGTGGGACCGGCAGGGCTATGAGGTCGCCAGCCACTGGTACGAGACCAGAGGGTTGCGCTGCGCCAATCTGGAGGTTACCCGGATCGGTAGGAAATATCCGGAACAGATCCTCCTCATTGGCGCGCATTACGATTCGGTGATTGGAAGTCCGGGCGCTAATGACAATGCGAGTGGCGTCGCAGCCCTCCTCGAACTGTCTCGGCTGTTCACGACAGGGTCTCCAGCAACGAGCATCCGATTTGTCGCCTTCGTCAATGAGGAGCCCCCCTTCTTCATGAGCCGCAAGCAAGGCAGCTTCGTCTATGCCCACGACGCCCGGCGCCGAGGCGATGACATCCGCCTGATGGTGTCGCTGGAAACCATCGGATATTACCGAGACGAGCGCGGCAGTCAGCGCTACCCGCCTTTGTTCAGGCTGTTCTATCCGGACCAGGGAAACTTCATCGGCTTTGTATCCGATTTCCGGTCACGCCGGATGACGCGTCGCTTGGTGACGTCGTTTCGCGCAGGATCGGAGTTTCCCGCTGAGCACATCGCGACCTTTCGCTGGGTTCCGGGCGTGGCCTGGAGCGATCACCTTTCCTTCTGGCGCCTCGGCTACCCCGCCCTGATGGTGACCGACACGGCGTTCTATCGCTATCCTTATTACCACAGCGCCGAAGATACGCCCGAGAAGCTGGCCTACCCGCAGCTCGCTCAAGTAGCGGAGGGCCTGTTCCGAGCGCTCTCCGCGGTGTCTGAGAGCGGTTTTGGATGAACGTCATGCCAGAGAGCCGTTGGCGGCAGGCGCGTCGAGGCTGAGCCCAATCCTGTCATGGGCAATTCGCGCCTCGACGCCGCGCTCGCGGCCGAGGCGCCGGACGAGCGCGCCGAGCCCGCTCGTCGCCACCGACGATCTGCGAGCCGCAATGCGTAAAGATCGCGCGCCTCACCAATTGCGCACGGCACCAGTCGAGTTGGGTGCGGATCGGAGTGTGACCAATCCGGACTGCACCCCGCCGGCGGATTATCGGCCGGGTCACCGTTGCGCCGTCGCCGATATA
>DASQCY010000411.1:0-3854 GCA_035634495.1 Allostellaceae bacterium | reverse complement strand
ACAAAGTCGCGCAGGCAGCGTCCGGTTTGCGAACGGCCCCAGGCATAGGCTTTTTCGATTGTGCCACCTCGTTCGTGGAGCGGGTTGACACGACCAGCGGCATCTTCCTCGCCATACCGCAGAAAGCCGACGAAATCGCGTACCGCGGCATGGCCTAGGCCCAATACCAGCGGGTCGCGTCCGGTATAGACCAGTTCATAGATCCAACCCGGCTCGAACCCGCCGGGAATCTGGATGTGGCTATCGGAGGCGATCACCGCCTGGACAGCACCTTGGTTGTCTAGACCGGTGCCACCCTCGATCCGCGCAAAGCACCAGCTTTCCGGCGGCATCGGTATCCGCTCGTCATAAGGATAGCGCCGCCGCGTCAGGCGTGCTTCGCGCGGGTCTAGCGAGATTGTCGGATGGCTGCGCACCGTCGCACGGCCACTGAGCGGGAATGTTGTGATCCCAGGCCGGTTGGCGATGTACTCGGTTCGGACGAGCCCGGTCAGCGGCCCGCCGCGTTCGCGCGCGACCGGCAAGTCGAGCAGCAACCGCCCGTTCCCCGGCAGCAGATCGCCTTGCCAAGCGAGCCAAACGACGGTGTAGCCGCGGCGCATCAAGTAACCGTTGCCGGCGTGCGCCAGGGTGCGCGGGTCGTTGGACGCGGGCGCGTCATTGAAGAACTGCAGCATTCGCTTGTTGCCGCGGTTGCCGTAATCGAAAAAGAGACGGCGGTTGCCGAGAGCCGGATCGATCGGCTTCAGGATCGAGAAATCGCCGGTGAAATGGACGAGCCCCTCGCCATCTCTTGGCGCCTTATCGAGATCGGTGATGCCGCGCTGAGCGGGGGCGGAAGGGTCGACCGCGAAATGGGCGCGGCCCGTAAGCCGTTCGTAAGCGCCGACCGGGCCGAATTCGCGGCCCTCGGCAAACACAAAGCGCTCGGCGACGGACAGTTCCACTCGATTGCTCATCAAACGCGCCTCCAAAGGGCAGGCCCGGTTAACATCACACGGACATTAGCCTCGCGGATTTACGCCACGCACAATTTTCAATTGCATCGATTGTTGCCCGTCGTCAAATCTGCAGCAAATCTACAGCGGGAATTCCCCAATAGGTTGCAGTCGACACTCACGCCCTGGCCGACGCTCTTATTGTAAAGCTCATCGGCGCGCTCCGAGCCAACCATTCGCTCATGGCGGAGGGGTCGAAAAGAGATCATGACATGCAATTATAACAATTTTGCGGCCTTTATAATCGCAATCAGGGAGGCCCGGCCGCGACTTCGAGAATGGTCAGTGCCAGGGCCTGGGCGCGTGGGACGATCGTGTCGATGCGGCACCATTCCTCGTCGGTATGGGCGTTGCCGCCGACCGGGCCGGTACCGCACAAGGTCGGTGTGCCGAGTGCGGCGGTGAAACCGCTGTCGGCCGAGCCGCCTGTGGCCTCGCCACAGACCCGGAACCCGAGACCGGTTGCGGATCGGTCGTAGAGCTCGAGCAATTTCTGACTCGCCTCGTCCTGTTCGAGTGGCAGGAAATTGCCTTCTCGCAGAATGCGCGAGTCGCTCCCCGGCAATTCGCAGCAGCGGCAGATCTCGCGCACCTCGCCGAGGATCTTTTCCATGATGTTGAGGGTCGGAAAACGGACATCGATCGCGGCGGTGGCACGAGCGGCGACCGTGTTGACCGAAGTCCCGCCTTGGGCAAGCCCGACATTGACCGTCGTGCCGAGGTCGTAGTCGGTCAGCCGATGGAGCCGCTGGATCTTCCGGGCCATCGCCTCGATCGCGCTGACACCTTGGGCATGCGCGGCACCCGAGTGAGCGGCACGCCCGGTCACCTCCAGTTCGATAAAGGCGGCACCCTTGCGGCGCGAGACGAGGTTGCCGCTCGGCCGGCCGGGCTCGGCGTTGAACACCGCACGTGCTCCCTTTGCTTCGGCCTCGATGACCGGGCGCGAGGACGGCGAAGCAATTTCCTCATCCGAAGTGTAGAGCCCGGTCAACGGGCAAGGACAGCCAAACCGGTGCAACGCTTCGAGGACGAAGGTATTCATGACCAGGCCCGCCTTCATGTCGGCGACCCCCGGGCCGAAGGCCTGATTGCCATCGATCCGAAACGGGCGCTGTGCGACGGTCCCGTCGGGGAACACTGTATCGCGATGACCCATCAGCACGATCGGCTGGCCGTCCCCGCTGCCGGAAAGCCGCGCCGCCATGCAGTCGCCATAAGTGGCGTTGGGAATGGTCTCGCAGACGATGCCGGCGGCTTCGAGATGGGCCCGCAAGCGTTCCCCGACCGCGTCGACCCCGCGTTTGTTGTAGCTGCCGGAATCGATGTTCACGAGATCCGCCAGCAGAGCGACCATCGCCTGATGCTGCCGGCTGAGATCCTCGACAATAGCGGTCTTTGCTTCCACGCTCATGGCTTGCTCCAAGACGAAGGGACAAGATCCGGAGTAGACCTGCGGACCATGAAGCCGTCGTGCATGGAGTTCAATCGCAACGTCACCATCTGGGATGAAGGCGGCCCCATTATTTCATGGGGTCATTCCGGGGCGCGGGCGGAGCCGCGTGCCCGGAACCCATGCGACTGACTTCGGATGAGAGGGCATCGACACTACCGGCACCGTGCACCCCCGAGGCTCCTCCAATCCCGCGCAGTGTCGCGTCTACTTTGCAGGGGTGTCATTTCTATATTGCGGTTACACACAAATGGCGGGGAATATGCATTATGACCAATAGCTCTCAGTAATTCTAAAGTGATCCTGTTAACGATTGAGTGAAACCAAGCGCGAAGGGCGATCAGCCGGTGTTCGATCCGCAAAATCGTCGGGCGATACTTACCGCGGTGGTCATTACTTGCCCCGCGCCTGACCCAAGATATGGGTCAAGGGTGTTTGTGTGAGGGGATACAACTCTGGGTCCACAGGCAAAAGCACAAACACATAGCGCGCGCCTGCGGCTGCGCCCGAAACCCCTGTCGATCTCGGCCAACTGGTGGGCCAGCTTATCGATTCGGTAGGCGTCGCCGCGTCTCGGTGCTGGGAGCTGCCGTCGCCGCAGCACTGACCCCGGTTCGGCGCTCCGTTTGAATTGCGGGTGAACATCCGGGCAATGCCAGGCGGGGTTGGTCGTCCTCGAAGTTGTCAGGGAAGCTGTTAGCCATCACGCGACTGTTTTTCACCACCCATGCGCCGCTACATCTTCGCGTAGCCGGCTTCGGACACGCTTCCAAACGGAAGAAGTCGCAGCCTCGGTCGTTTTCTGCCGGGAAAGTTGCTCAAGGATCTAGGAAGCCCGATTCTCTAACCGAATCGGCTAATCAAATCGGCCGGGAGGAACGCCTTCGCGTCTTGCCCTGTTGGTGTACGGGGATCTCAGGTCCTGACAGGGATGATTTGACGGTAAGTCTGTTATAAGCCAAAGCTATCGCGATGAGCGAAGGTCTGCGTATCTACAATCTCTTTCCGACTTTGGCGGGAAACATTCGCGACTGGATGGCGGATTTTCCGCGAATCGCGGCGATGGGCTTCAATACCGTCTATATCAATCCTTTTCACTATCCGGGGTTCTCCGGGAGCCTCTATGCGGTTAAGGATTATTATCGCCTGAACCCCCGTTTCCGAGGCGGCGAGCGGGGCAACGATGACACATTACTAAGCACCTTCACCGACGCGGCGCGCGCGCATGGACTGCGCGTGATGATGGATCTGGTGATCAATCATACGTCCAAGGACAGCGAGCTCGTAAAGCTACATCCGGACTGGTTTACCCGCGATGCCAAGGGCGATGTGGTCTCGCCCGGCGCCATCGATCCCGCCGATTCCCGGCGTCAGACGGTATGGGGGGATCTCGCCGAGCTCGA
>DASQCY010000410.1:0-3313 GCA_035634495.1 Allostellaceae bacterium | reverse complement strand
GACACTTTCCCGCTCTTCGGCTCGGCGCGCGCGGGCCTGCCGTTCGGCTGCCTTGTGCGCTTCCCAGGCTTCGCTTTGCACCGCCGCCGAAGCGATTTTGACGTCGCCGAAAACATGCGGATGGCGTCGCTCCATTTTGTCCGCGATCGCCGCGGCAACATCATCGAAGCTAAACAGACCCACTTCCTCGGCCATGCGGGCATGAAAGACGACCTGAAAGAGAAGGTCCCCGAGCTCGTCCTTCAACGCGCCGATGTCGCCGTGCGCGATCGCGTCGGCGACCTCGTAGGCTTCTTCGATTGTGTAAGGTGCGATCGTGGCAAAATCTTGTGCGCAATCCCATGGACAACCGCGCTCCCGGTCGCGCAGTTGCGCCATGATCGCGAGTAGCCGGTCGAGGGAAGCCGTCATCCATTTCCCAATCATCGATAAAGGGTGTCTCGCAGGATGATATCGTGGAGTTGCGACCACCGGTGTTTCGGTGGCACGGCGCTGGGTGATGCAGCGCGGCTGGGGCTGAGCCGGCGACCGATCTTTCGGTCGCGACGGTACCCTCCGGCGACATGGACATTTGCCGAAATCCCCGAGGCAGTGTCACCTCTACTTTGCAGAGGGGTGTCATCTCTATATTGCGCTTACATACATAAGTCGCATAATATATATTATGGAAAATTGTACGAATATGCCTCGTAGCCACTCATCGGCGACCGATCCCTCGAACCCAAGATGTCTTCCTCCGTGTCGCCGAGTGAGGCTCACGGCTTGCCGATTCCCTACAATGTAACCGAACAAGCCGGCTGGACGATCGCATCTACCGCTCCTCGATCAGCCCTTTCGTACTGGTGGGGTCAGGGATCGGGCAGCTCGATGACGAGCCCGTCGTAGCCGGGCTCGACGCCGCTTGGCAATTCGGCTCTGAGCTCGCGATAGTCCAAGCTCTGATCCATGTGGGTCAGGACTGCGCGCCCCGGACGCGCGCGAGTGATCCAGAACAGCGTCTTTGCGAGATGGGAGTGGGTCGGGTGCGGGTCGCGGCGCAGGCAATCGACGATCCACAGATCGACACCCTCAAGCGCGGCGAACGCGTTGTCGTCGAGTTCCGTGACGTCGGTCGAGTAGGCAAATCCACCGATCCGGAGACCTAATGTCGTGCTGAAGCCGTGATCCTGCGAGAACGGCAGAACAGAGATGCCGCGGATCTCAAACGGTCCGACGATCTCCAGCGGCACCAGCGTCGGCTTGTAGAAGCGTCCCGGCTCGTCGACCGGTTTGAATACGTACTCAAAGCGATTGGCGATTTCGGCCAAGGTTTGCGCATCTCCATAGAGCGGGATGGCGCTCCGCATCAGTCGGTTTACCGACCGCAGGTCGTCGATCCCGTGGAGATGGTCGGCGTGCGCATGCGTCATCACCACCGCGTCGATGCGCGTGGCACCGGCATCGAGTAGCTGCTCGCGCAGATCTGGCGAAGTATCGATAAGGATGACGACCCCGCCGATTTCCACCAGCAGCGATACGCGGCGCCGACGATTGCGGGGATCGTTGGGATCGCAGCGGCCCCAATTTCCGCCGATCACCGGCACGCCGGTGGATGGGCCGCAGCCCAGGATAGTCACCCTCATCCGGCGGGTGCACTCGCCTTGTCGAACAGGCGAAAGAAGTTGGCGCTCGTCATCTCCGCCAAATGTTGCAGTTCGATCCCTTTCAACTCCGCGACTGCGGCTGCCGTCGCTGCGATGAAGGCCGGCTCGTTGCGCTTCCCGCGGTACGGTACCGGGGCGAGGTAGGGAGCGTCGGTCTCGACGAGCAGCCGGTCGAGCGGTAGGTCGCGGACGATCGCGCGCAAATCCGCGGCGTTACGAAACGTCACGATGCCCGAGATCGAGATGTAGAAGCCAAGAGCGAGCGCCGCTTCGGCGAGGGCACGGCCGCTGCTGAAGCAGTGCATCACGCCCGGCGGTGGCCGTTCCTCGTCGAGAATATGTGCGACCTCGCGATCCGCCTCACGGGCATGGACGATGAGCGGCAGTCCGGTTTCGCGCGCCGCAGCGATATGGGCGCGGAACACTCGCTCCTGGACATCACGTGGGCTCAGACCGTAGTGGAAATCGAGCCCGGTCTCGCCGATCCCGATCACTTTCGAATGAGCGGCCAGCGCAACCAACTCCTGTGGAGCAAGGTCAGCGTGATCCTTTGCCTCGTGCGGGTGCGCACCGACCGAGCACCAGATTCCGTCATGCGCTTCGGCGACGGCACGCACCCCCTGGAACTCGTCGAGCCGTGTGCTGATTGTCAGCATCGTCTCGACCCCGGCCGATCGGGCACGCGCGATGATCGCCTCGCGCTCCTCTCTGAATTCCGAGAAATCCAGATGGCAATGACTGTCTACGAGCATAGATCCTTGCCCTCGCCAATCGCTCGGGGCGCACTTCGATCAAATATCCTCACCTGCCATGTGAAGATCGATCTAGCAAACCATTGCAAAATCTGAGTCGTTTAAACTTGATCCGATAACCTGCGGAGTTTTTCTACCGCGTCAGCTCCTCGATTGCAAAGAAAACGCCGAGCATGGCTTGCTTGCGATCGAGGTTGAGCTGGTCCGTGCTAGCAAAGGCGTGTTCTATTTCCTCCCGCAATGCGGCCCAGCGCGCCGCATCAGCACGGCCCGCGAGACGCCGCATAGCCTCGTCTTCGCCGTCGACGATCGGCTCTCCGCCGCGCTGTGGGCACGCGGAGCACACCGTAATCCGAGCGAGGAGCTGCAACAGCAGTTCCCCGCCGACCCGATAGGCGTCCTCCGCATCGGCGCGAGCGAGCTGCTCGGCGAAGGCATGCAGCCGGATGACATCGAGCCGCGGGATCTGCGAAAGTAGCTCGAGCACCGACCGGTGAAGCGTGAGGCCGCCGGCTTCGGCGAGCTCCAGCGCGCGTCCGATGCTTCCGTCGGACAACGCCGCCACCGCCTCGACCTCGTCTTGCGCGAGCTCGGGACGATAACGCCGGAGCAGTCGCGTTACCAGCGCGCGCGCCAACGGAAAGAGCGGGAACCGCCGGCAGCGCGAGCGGATCGTCGGCAATAGCCGCCCCGGGCTGTGGCTGACCAGCAGCAGCAACGCTTGCCGCGGCGGTTCTTCGAGAACCTTCAGAAGCGCGTTCGCGGCACTGCGGTTCATCTCCTCTGCTCCGTCGACGATGACAATGCGCCACCCTTCCTCCGCTGCAGTCAGCCGAAAAAAGCTGGTGATCTCGCGTGCATCCTCGACTACGATCTCGCCGCGCAGCCGGCGGCGTCGCGGATCGTACGCGCGCTCGA
>DASQCY010000409.1:0-2155 GCA_035634495.1 Allostellaceae bacterium | reverse complement strand
GTCAGGTCACAACGCTGAGGAACCGGTCGTTGAGCTCTTTCTGGTAATAAAAGACGCTCTTGCCGATTTCGTCGGCAGTCCATACCCGGGTCGGGTTGTCGGGGTAATAGCTGTAGCCGCCGGCGAATACCTCGTTGCGATTGCCCGAGGGATCGAAGAAATAGATCGTCTGCCCGCGCGTGATGCCGTGCCGCGTCGGCCCGATGTCGAGGGCGATGTTGTAGCGCGCGATGATGTCCGCGGCATGGCCGACGTCGTTCCACGACTCCAGCAGGAAGGCGGCATGGTGAAACTTGCCGGGATGCTCGTGCTTGACGAAGGCGATGTCGTGCGCCTTGTTCGAGCAGGTCAGCCAGACCGCGAGGGTGCCGTCGGGCGTCTCGATCTTTTCGGCCAGAGAAAAGTCGAGAACCCCGGTGAAGAAGCGGGTGACGCCGTCGATATCGGGACCGTAGAGCAGGAAATGGTCGAAGCGGCTGGCGCGCATGCCGCGCGGATCCTCGGGCCAGACATCGGGGTTGCGGGTCGAGGGCGCGTCCGGCGACAAGTCGATCTGCGCGAACAGCTCGATGCGGTGGCCGCTCGGGATTGTAAACCCGAGGCGCCGCCCGGTCCCGGGGAGGTCGCCCTCGGCGATCTCCTCGAGCGAAATCCCGGCGTCGCGAATGCGCGTTGCGAAACTATCGAGATCGTGATCGGTGGCGACCTTGAAGCCCGCGAAATCCATCCCGGGGCTGTCCGCCGGCCGCAGGATAATGCTGTGACGATCAAATTCGTCCCACCCCTTCAGATACACCCGACCGTCGTTACCCCGGCTCACCAGATTGAGGCCGATCCGATCGACGTAGTGGCTCAGTGCGGCATCCATGTCCTGGACGCGGATCTGAATGTACCCGGGCCGCAACACTCCCGTCATTGCCATGCGATCCTCCTCTCCATCCAAGCCGATTTTCCCGCGACCCCGAGGATTCGCGCTCAAACCGACGTTCCCCGGAGTCTCAGCATTGCAGTACGAATTTGGCCCTCTTCGGGCCTCCGTGGCAACAAGGTTCGCTCGCGTACGGCTGCCCTATCAGGGAAGCCAGTGGGTTGTCTTGCCGTGCGGCGTTGGAACCTTCAGAGGTCATAACCCCTCTGCTTTGCCACCGCACGAATGCGCTCGACTGCACGCGCCCCCGCCTGCTGTCCCCAGGATTGCCCCATGCTTACGCTTTGTTGCATGAGCTGCGGCAATTGGATCACGATCTTGCGTCCGACCGGGCTCTGGTAGAACGCGACGAGTTGTTTGATTTCATCGGCCGAGAAATTAGCGTCGTAAATCGCGATAATGGGCTCCTCGAGCTCGGGAAGGGACCGTTTCATTTCCTCTGCGCATATACCGGTGAACTGGTCCCACACAGTGTCCGGAATTTCCCGATTTTGCTTCTTTAGGCCGCCAATTATTTGAGGAATGAGGAGGTCTATTACCCGGTTCATGTTCGCGAGCATGCCCGTGTCTTTTAGCAGTGCTTCGATGTTGGCGCGCTTTTCCACGTCCATTGCCGCAGCGTCGTGTGTCTGCAGCACGGCAATAAGCACGACAACAGCAACGAGCCGGCCGCAGTAACGAACAATCCTCGCCATGACCCCTACTCCGCTGCTTCGGCTTGCTTGAAACTGACGCTAGTTTGAGAACAATGCATCGGGAATAATACGCGCCACTCTGTTTAAAGAACCTGAATAATAAAAAAACAACGGCCGAAACCTGTACGGGTCTCGAGGCCATCGGCGGCGTCTCGATTGCGGCTCGGGCTCGAGCGTTTACAATTTTTTCGCGGTTTGCGCCCGCTTGATCGCCTGGACGACCGCCGGACGGCGGCTTTCGGCCGCCCAGCCCGCCGCGTCGCGTCCGGTATAATCGGTCTTGGTGACGTTGGCGCCCTTGGCGAGCAAGGCTTGCACGATTTCGACATTGCCGCGGTTCGCGGCAACCATCAGCGGTGTCATCCCGTTCCTGTTTTCGGGGTCGACCGCCGCCCCGATATCCAGCAGGAGCTTGGCCGCTTCGACCTGGTTTGCATCAGCCGCCAAGTGCAGCGGTGTGTTGCCGAGCTTCTCCTTGGGGTCGAGCTTGGCGCCCGCCTTGGCGAGGATCAAGATCATCATTTGGTTGCCG
>DASQCY010000408.1:0-3230 GCA_035634495.1 Allostellaceae bacterium | reverse complement strand
TTCGTCGCCGACCAGGATCACCACCGGCCGCCTGGTGCGCTCGGCTTCTTCGAAGGCGACGGCGATCCGCGGCGAATCGGCATCGTTCTCGATCAGGTAGTAGTTGATGCCGAACGCCATTAGGAAGCGCTCGGTATAGGTTGCCACGGTGTCGGTGGTGACGCCGTGCCGGGTCCAGCCGCGGTAGCCGACCATCAGCACGATCGGCACGTTGAGGCTCATCAGCCAGCCGCGGATCGAATCCCCGGCCTCGAGCATGCCGGTGTTCTGAATGAGGATCAGCGGCTTGGCACCGCCGAGCCACAGTCCGGCGGCTATCGAGGAGGCATGGCCCTCGCGGTTGACCCCGACGAGGCGGATCGCCGGATCGGCTTTCATCAGCAGGTAGAGCCAGTTGGTCTCGCTGTCCGGCAGGTACACGACATGGGTGACGCCGTGCTTCTTCATCTCGGCGAGGACGGTCTCGGGGCTGAGGACGTTTGCGGGCATGTCGTTCATCGGGTGCCTCCGGCGAGGGTTTCGGAATCAGGATAGTTCAGCTTTCGCGCCAAAGCGACCCGGTGCTGCTGCGGCCGCGGTCGGACCAGACGTCGAGATTTTGGGTCAACATCGATATAAGGGTGCGGCGGACCTCACGACGTTCGGGGAGATGGGATGGAGTACCTTTTATTTCTGTTCCGGCATGGCGAAACCGATTGGAACCGTGAGGGCCGACTTCAGGGGCACACCGATACGCCGCTCAACGCCACCGGGCTCGCCCAAGCGGCGGCGCTCGCCGAACGGCTGCGTCCACACCGTCTCGACGCGGTGATGTCGAGCGATCTGGCGCGCGCCTGGACCACGGGGCGGATCGTGGCCGAGGGTCTCGGTGTGCCGCTGATCAGCGAGCCCGGCCTGCGCGAGGCGCATATCGGCGAGGCCGAAGGGCTTTACTGGCCGGAAGTGAAAAGCCGGTTTGGCGAGGCGCTGACCGAGCGCTGGTTCACCGATGACGATGCGGCCTTTCCGGGAGGCGAGACCGGCCTCGAGACGCGCACGCGCGGCCTCGCGGCGCTGCGCCGGGTCGTCGCCGCGCAGCGCTACCGGCGGATAGGCGTGTCAACCCATGGTGCGATGGTGCGGCAGCTGATGAAGCACGCCTTGCCGCCCGGCAGCCCGCCCGCCAAGACGCGCAATACGGTGCTCTATATCTTGAGATACGAGATGGTCGCCGACCGCCTCGCCGTCCTCACGGAGGAACAGACCGGTTGATCGCTGACTCCCAGTATAAGGCAATATCGATAAATCAACGGCAGTGCGCTCGAGCCCAAGAGCAGTGGCCACCCGTTCTTGGCGCCGTTCCCTAGACACTTCCGGAGGCTTTCTTTGCTAATGATACGCGCTCCGGTGAGAGAGGTTTTTTTGTCCATCGTTACCGACCCTGCGGCGCGTGCGCGCCTGCGACCCAGTCATCTGAAACGCCTCGAGGCGGAATCGATCGGCATCATGCGCGAGGTCGCGGCCGAGTTCCGTGCCCCGGTCATGCTCTATTCGATCGGCAAGGATTCGAGCGTGATGTTGCATCTGGCGCGCAAGGCGTTCTTTCCCGGCAAGCCGCCTTTTCCTCTTCTCCATATCGACACGGGATGGAAGTTCAGCGAGATGATCGCGTTCCGCGACGAGACCGCGCGGCGGCTCGGTCTCGATCTCATCATCCACACCAATGAGGAGGGAAGGGCGCGGGGCGTCAACCCGATCACCTCGGGCTCGGCGCTGCACACCGCAGTGATGAAGACCGAGGCCCTGAAACAGGCGCTCGACCACTACGCCTTCGACGCGGCACTCGGCGGGGCGCGCCGGGACGAAGAAAAGAGCCGCGCCAAGGAGCGCATCTTCTCGCTGCGCAGCGCCGAACACGGCTGGAACCCGAAGAACCAGCGGCCCGAACTCTGGCGGCTCTACAACACGCGTCTTTGCCAAGGCGAGTCGATGCGGGTCTTCCCATTGTCCAATTGGACCGAGCTCGACGTCTGGGAATACATCGCCACGGAACAAATTCCGGTCGTGCCGCTCTATTTCGCGAAGAGGCGGCCGGTCGTAAAGCGCCAGGGTGTCTTGATCATGGTCGACGACGACCGCTTGCCTTTGCAACCCGGCGAGCACCCTGAAATGCGTCTCGTCCGCTTCCGTACCTTGGGATGCTACCCGCTGACCGGCGCAATCGAATCGGCGGCGGCAACACCGAGCGAAATCGTCGAGGAGTTGCGCCGATCGCGCCGGTCGGAGCGGCAAGGCCGATTGATCGACAATGACGAGGAAGCCGCGATGGAGCGCAAGAAACGCGAGGGCTATTTTTGATGGCCGCTGACGGCGGGCCGCTTGCGGCGCGGCCGGCTCTCAATCGAACTGCATGCTGATAATTTCGGCGACGAGAGCGGGCCGCGTCGCACCTTCGACCTCGACGGTGCTTTCCGAGGTGATCCGTACTCCGCCTTCGACCGGATCGACCGCCTTGATCCTCTGGCGCATCCGGATGCGCGATCCGGCCGGCACCTGGCCGGTGAACCGGATTCGGTTCGAGCCGTAGTTAAGCCCGCGCGAGCGGTGCTTGACGCGGTAGATCGTCTGACCAAGGCGCGGCACCAGCGACAATGTCAGATAGCCGTGGGCGATCGTCTTGCCGCCCGGCATCTCGCGCTTGGCGCGCTCGACATCGACATGGATCCATTGATGATCACCGGTCGCGTCGGCGAATTTGTCGATGATCGCCTGGTCCACCGTCAACCAATCGCTGACACCGATTTCTTTGCCGACATACTGGACGAGGTCGCCTGGGCGCTCGAGTTCTAGCATCATCTTCCCCTGATTGGTGTTGCCGCTGCATCCTCTACCCGATTGAACCCCGGATCGGGAAGGCGGCACGATTGGAGCCGCCGTTCGAGGCCGCAACAGATGCGCTACACCAAAACGGCCTTGCTGACATTCGGCGCCGGGCTTGTCCTGGCGCTCGTTGTGGTCGCTACCGAGACGGAGGGACTCGCGCGCGTCGCTAGTGCCGTGATGGCGCTCGGCATAGCCGCGATCCCGATCGGCATGGCCGTCGACTGGCACCTCGCGACGCGAGTTCCGCGGCGCCCTTCGAGACGGCGCGGCAAAACGCGGATGCGCCGCACCACGCCCGCCACGCGCCGCCGCGCGCGGTCACGAAAACCCGCGGGGCCGAGCCGCCGTTGATGGCGAGGGTTGCGGTC
>DASQCY010000407.1:0-2812 GCA_035634495.1 Allostellaceae bacterium | reverse complement strand
CGCGAATTCGACGAAGACGCCGGCGTGATGAAGAAATGCACGTTGTGCATCGACCGGATCTACAACGAAAATTTGGCGGAAGAGGATCGGCTGCCAGCTTGCGTGATGGTCTGTCCGGTCAGTGCCCGCCATTTCGGCGATCTCGGCGATCCCGATTCCGACGTCTCGCGAATGGTTGCGGACCGCCGCGGCGCCGATCTGATGCCCGAGCTCGGCTACAAGCCCGTCAACAAATATCTGCCGCCGAGACCGAACCGCCAGGCGCCGCGCCCGCCGGTCGCCGATCAGCCTAAACCAGCCGACGATGTATCTATCAGCGAGCGGCTGGCGCGCTGGGCCGATCGGGTATTGTCACGCTGACGAAGCCTCTTCGGTCAGCAACCGGCGCAGTTCGGTCTTCAGCACCTTGCCGTAATTGTTCTTCGGCAATGCCTCGACAAAGCGGTAGCGGCGCGGGCGCTTAAAGCGGGCGATATGATCGAGGCACAGCCGGTCGAGAGCCTCGGCCGCAATCTCGGCCCCGGGACGCGTCACGACAAAGGCCACGACCTCTTCGCCCCATTCGCGATGCGGACGGCCGACGACCGAAGCCTCGACGAGGTCGGGGTGGCGCAGCAATACCTCCTCGACCTCGCGCGGATAGATGTTGCTGCCGCCGCTGATGATCATGTCCTTCGAGCGGTCGCGCAGGGTCAGAAATCCGTCCTCGTCGAAGCTGCCGAGGTCGCCGGTGTGCAGCCAGCCGCCGCGCAGCGCCTCGGCCGTCGCCTCCCGGTTCTCCCAATAGCCCTCCATGACGCAATCGCTCTTGGTGACGACCTCGCCGATCTCACCCGCCGGCAGCTCTCGGTCATCGTCGTCGACGACTTTGACGAGGACGCCGGTGCGCGGGACGCCGCACGAGCCGAGCCGCTCGCGCCAGCGCCGATGCGTCTCGTCGGCATGCATGCGCTGGCTCAGCCCCGTGATCGTCATCGGCGACTCGCCCTGGCCGTAGAGCTGGTAGAGGCGCGGACCAAAGAGCCTCAGCGCGCGCTCGAGATCGGCCACGTACATCGGCCCGCCGCCATAAAAGATCGTGCGCAGATTGGCGAGATCGGCGGCGGCGACCGCCGGGGCACGCACCAGCCGCGTCAGCATCGTCGGTGCGGCGAACATCGAGACCCGGCTATGATGCCGCAGCGCGTCAATTATCGCGCCGACGTCGAAATGCGGAAGTATGACTTGGTGTCCGCCGCGGAGCAGGTGCGGCAGAGCGTAAAGACCGGCGCCGTGCGACATCGGGCCGGCATGGAGGCAGGTGTCGCGCTCGTCGAGCGCGTCTATGTCGGCGTAGTAGCAATGGCTCATAAAGAGCAGGTTGCGGTAGGTCAGCACCGCTCCCTTTGGCTTGCCGGTGGTTCCGCTGGTGTAGAAGAGCCACGCCCGATCGGTGGGGCTACCCTCGATCGGCCGCATCGGCGCGCCGCGCTCGAGGAGAGCCGCATAACCGTCCCCGGCGGTCGCGACAATTGCCGACAATGTCTCGACCGATCCTTCGAGCGGGGCGAGCGCTGAGGCGAGACCCGGTGTTGCGACAAGAAGGCGGGCGCCCGAATCCTGCGCGATGTGCGCTACCTCGTCGGCGTGCAGCCGTGAATTGACCGGCACCGCGCAGAGACCGGCGCCCCAGCAGGCAAACAGCATCTCCAGGAACTCGGCGCAGTTGTCCATGCACAGCATGACGCGGTCGCCGGGTTCGCAACCGCGCGCGACGAGCCCGCCCGCCAGCCGCGAGATCCGGCGGGCGAACTCGCCATAGCTCCAGGTATGGATGCCGTCGCTGACCGCCGGAGATCGCGGCTGGCGGCGGGCGACCTCGAACAGATGTGCCGCGATGTTCAGCTCAGGCCGCCCCGTGGTCTTTGAACCAGGCCAGCATCTTCGCCCAGCCATCCTTGGCGGCCTCAGGCCTATAGCTCGGCCGGTAGTCCGCGTTGAACCCGTGCGGCGTGTCGGGATAGATGACGATCTCGCACGTCTTGTTCGCCGCCTTGCACGCAGCCTGCATCCGTTCGACTGACTCGACCGGAATGCCGGTATCGGCGGCGCCATAGAGCCCGAGCACCGGCGCCTTCAGATCGGCGGCGAGGTCGATCGGGTATTTCGGCTGTAACTCGGTGCGCGGCCGTTCGATCGGGCCGTACCACGCCACCGCGGCCTTGAGCGCCGGGTTGTGGGCCGCGTAGCGCCAGACGATCCCGCCACCCCAGCAGAAGCCGGTAACCGCGAGCCTTGTCGTGTCGGCTTTCCCGGTCGACTTCGCGTAGGCCTCGGTCGCATCGAGATCGGACATGACCTGGGAATCGGGCACCTTGCTGACGATCTCGGAAATCAGGGTCGGGATGTCGGTGTATTTCGAGGGGTCGCCCTGGCGCGCGTAGAGCTCGGGCGCGATCGCGAAATAGCCGAGTTTGGCAAACCGCCGGACCAAGTCCTTGATGTGCTCGTGCACCCCGAAGATCTCCTGGACGACGAGGACGGTCGGAAACGGTCCGCCCTTGTCCGGCATCGCGCGATAGGCCGGGATCGATCCATCCGTTACCGGAACCTTGACCTCTCCGGCTTCGAGCCCGGTTGCGTCGGTATGGATGGCTTCCGCCGACACCGGCTGGACGGACAGCGCAAAGCCGGTAGCGAGCGAAGTCATGACAAACCCGCGACGGCTCCATTGCGAGCGCGGCAGCAACCCTTCTAATCCACTCTCGACAGCGTCCATTGCGTCCTCCCTTGGCGTGAACACCTGCGGTGAGGATAGAGCATGAGTCAACGC
>DASQCY010000406.1:0-1504 GCA_035634495.1 Allostellaceae bacterium | reverse complement strand
CAAGAGCAGAGTCGACGGCCAGATCGTCAGGGTCGACTTCAAAGAGGGCCAAGACGTCAAAGAAGGAGACCCACTCTTTCAAATCGATCCACGCTCATATCAGGCGGCGGTGGACCAAGCGCAGGCGGCAAAACAGAAGGATGAGGCAAACCTGGCCGGCGCCCAGGCTGATCTCGAGCGCTACGAAAAGCTGCTGACCCCGGGATGGCAGACGCGGCAGAGCTATGACCAGCAAAAGGCCCAGGTTGCGCAGCTGCAGGCGGCGATCAAGGGTGACGAAGCACAGATCAACACTGCCAAGATCAACCTCGGCTATACGGACATCCGTTCACCGATCGACGGCCGTCTCGGAGCGCGGCTCGTCGACAAAGGCAACATCGTGCACGCCAACGACAACACCCCGCTCGTCATGATCACGGAGTTCAAGCCGATATTCGTCAGCTTCACATTGCCGCAGGAGAGTCTCGATGACGTCCACGAAAACAACAAGCAAGCGCCGCTCGTCGTGCGCGCCTACAGCGGTGACGGCAAAAAGGAGCTGGCCGAGGGCAAGCTGACCCTGATCGACAATATGATCGACCAGGCGACCGGCACGATCCACCTGAAGGCACGGTTTGACAATGAGAACGAGCGCTTGTGGCCGGGGGAATTCGTCAGCCTACGAGTGATTTTGTCGATGCGTCGCGGCGTTGCTACGGTACCTCAGCAGACCGTGCAGCAGGGTCCGAACGGCCATTACGCTTACGTCATCAAGCCCGACAACACTGTCGAGCGGCGCGCCGTCGAAGTCGCCTCGATCCAGGATGGCATCGCGGTGATCACAAAAGGGCTGGCTGAGAACGAGCGGGTCGTGGTCGATGGGCAGTTCAGGCTGACCGACGGCGCCCGCGTCAATCCGACCGCCGCGGCCCGGCCGGGCGCGGCCGGCTGAGCGCCTCGCGACGACCAACAGCCGCCCGTACCCCCAAAGCGCACAAACGCCTTAGGCAGCCGCCGATGAGCATTTCGGAACCCTTTATTCGCCGCCCGATCGCAACCTCGCTGATGATGCTGGGGGTGCTCGTGTTCGGCGTCGGCGCCTACGCGCTCCTTCCAGTGGCCGCATTGCCGAAGGTCGACTTCCCGACCATCGTGGTCGGGGTCAATTACCCCGGCGCCAGCCCGGAGACGATGGCTTCGGCCGTCGCCACCCCGCTCGAGCAGCAATTCGCGGCGATCCCGGGGCTCGACCAGATGACCTCGACGAGCGGCATCGGCTCGCTGTCGATCACCCTTCAGTTCGATCTGGAGCGCAATATCGATGCTGCCGCGCAAGACGTCCTGACCGCGATCAACGCCGCCAGCGGTGTGCTTCCAAAGGACCTGCCGACCCCGCCGACCTACCGAAAGACCAATCCGGCCGACCGCCCGGTGCTGATCTATGCCATCTATTCGAAGGCGATGCCGATCCAAAAGGTCGACGACTACGCCTACACGATCGTGGCCCAGAAGCTGTCGACCGTGA
>DASQCY010000405.1:0-4139 GCA_035634495.1 Allostellaceae bacterium | reverse complement strand
TCGAGGTCATTGTGCGCGACCATCCGGGTGAAGCCCGCGGAATTGACCAGGATGTCGGCGCGGCCGAACCCGTCCTTGACCGCGGCAGCGACGTTGCGGATTTGCGCGCTGTCCTCCATCGGCAGGTACATCGCCCGATGCCCGCTGCCGGGCAGCTCGGCGATCAGCGCCGCGGCGCGGTCCGCCCCCTTGTTGTAGCCGACGACGACGCGCGCTCCCGCGCCGGCGAGAAGCCGCACGCTCGCGGCACCGATGCCGCTGCTGCCGCCGGTCACCACCGCGACTTTGCCGGCAAGCGAAAAGGGGTTCTCGGTCGTCATCAGCACCTCGTTAGTCAGGATCCGGCAATCTCTGCCAGAAGAGGGTTGAAGGGCTCGGCCGCCTCGTATTGCACCCAGTGCCCGGCGCCGGCGATCACCTCGAAGCGGGCGCCGGGCTGGAAGCTGCGCAGCACGCGGGCGCGCTCGTCGAGGTGGGGATAGGCGGTCGCATCGCGCGCTCCCCAGATGCCGTCGAGACGCGCCTTGACCAGGGGCAGGGCACGAGCGAGCGTGTCTGCCCGCGAGAACCTCCGGCTTCTCACCCGACCGCGCGGCGCGTTCTGCGACTGGATATAGACCGCGAGCTCGTCGATTTTCGCGGGGTCGGCGATCATCAGCGCGCCGAGGTTACGGCGATGGACAGCGAGCGCCTCTTCGGCCGACACCCCAGCCGGCACTCGTTGGAGTGCCGTGGGCTGGCGTACCAGCCCAAGCCCGTTCGAACCGACAAGCGTCAGGGCGCGGAGCCGATCACCGAGCTGTGCGGCCACATGTCCGCCGAGAACCCCGCCGAAAGAAAACCCGGCGATATGCGGCGCCGCGTCCTTCGACAGCACGATGTCGAGCCCCTCGACGATGATCGCGGCCAGGCCTTCGGCGGTGTGCGGCTCGGGAGGTGTGGACGACTCGCCGAGCCCGGGCAGATCCGGCGCTATGACGGTAAACCGGCGCGCCAGAACGAGCACATTGCCGATCCAATGCGTCCAGGAGCCGTAGCCGCCGTGCAGCAGGATCAGCGGCGGGCCGCTGCCCCAGACCCGCCAGACCATGGTTCCGGCGCCGCAGGGCGTTTCGATGCGCTGCGCTTCGGCCGCCACGCCTTCGACGAAGACGACGGTTTCCTCGCTGATCAGAGCCACCACCAACCCCGCTAATGCCGCTCACAGGCTGTAGCCGGTTTCGCACCGGCCGCCTAGCCTTGGATGACGTGGGGCTTTCGCTGCCGGCGGTTGCGTTACTATATCAGCGGGAGCGGGGAGGCGGAGATGCCGAAGCAGCTCGAAGCGTTGATGTGGGAACAGGCCTGCGAGGCGATGGAACGCGCCGAGCGCCTTTACCGGCAGTTTTTTCATCGCAACCGCGCGACAGCCGCTTGGGAGGCGCCGTGCGACATCTTCGAGAGCGATGAGGCGCTGACCATCCTGATCGCCCTGCCCGGGGTAGCGCTCGACCAGGTCACGGTGACGCTCAGCGCCGGGGTGCTGATCGTCAGCGGCGAGGCGCCACTCCCGCGCGAGGTCAGGGACGCCAGGATTCACCGGCTGGAGATACCGCACGGGCATTTTCAGCGCCGGATCGAGCTGCCGCCCGCCCGGTTCGAGATATCCGGCCGGCACCTGGCGAATGGCTGCCTGAAGCTACAGCTGCACAAGGTTTGAGGATCTTTGCCATGCCCCTCGAAGACCATGAGCTGCGTTCCAGCGAAAGCGCGGCGGTTCCGCCCCCCGGCGCCATCGAGTCGGCATTGGCCGGGATTCCGGCACTCCCCGAAGATACGCTGATCCTGATTCCGACCCGCAACCTAGTTCTGTTTCCCGGGACCGTGCTGCCGATCACGCTCGGCCGCCAGCGCACGATCGCGGCCGCACAGGCGGCGATCCGGCTCAGCCGGCCGATCGGGCTGGTGCTGCAGCGCGACCCCGCCACCGACGATCCGATCCCCGTTGACCTGCATCGCATGGGGACCGAGGCAACCCTGTTGCGCTATGTGACGAGCCCCGACGGCACCCACCATGCGATCTGCCAAGGGGAGCGGCGCTTTCGCGTCCTCGAATTTGTCGACGGCTACCCGTTCCTTGCCGCCCGGGTCGAGCGCGTGCCCGAGGTCGAGTCGACCAGCAAGGACATCGCCGCACGGCTGCTCAATCTGCGCAACCAGGCGATCGAAGTATTGCAGCTGCTGCCGCAGGTCCCGGGCGAGCTCGTCAACGCCGTGCAATCGGTCACCTCCGCACCCGCGCTCGCCGACCTGATCGGCAGCTTTATGGACATTACCCCCGCCGAAAAACAGGAGATCCTGGAGACCATCGATGTCGAGCGCCGGCTCGACCGGGTCTCGGCGATGCTCGCCTATCGGATCGAGGTGCTGCGGCTGTCGCGGCAGATCAGCGAGCAGACCAAGGGCAAGATCGACGACCGCCAGCGAGAGTTCCTGCTGCGCGAGCAGATCAAGACCATCCAAAAGGAGCTCGGCGAGGGGGAGGACGCAAAGGCCCAGGAAATCGCCGAGCTCGCCAAGAAGATCACCGAGGCAAAGATGCCGCCCGAGGTCGAGGAGCATGCGAAACGCGAGCTCGCCCGTCTCGAGCGGATGCCCGAGGCCGCCGGCGAGTATTCGATGGCGCGCACCTACCTCGAATGGCTGACCGAGCTACCTTGGTCGGTCGAGTCGGGAAAGGCGATCGACATCGCCGAGGCGCGGCGCATCCTCGACGCCGACCATTACGGTCTGCAAAAGGTCAAGCGGCGCATCCTAGAGTACCTGGCGATCCAGCAGCTCAACCCGGGCGGCCGCAGTCCGATCCTGTGCTTTGTCGGTCCGCCGGGCGTCGGCAAGACCTCGCTCGGGCAGAGCATCGCCCGCGCGACCGGCCGGAAATTCGTCCGAGTGAGCCTCGGCGGAACGCATGACGAAGCCGAGATCCGGGGCCATCGCCGCACCTATATCGGAGCCTTGCCGGGGAACATCGTTCAGGGGATCCGCCGGGCCGGCAGCCGCGACTGCGTGATGATGCTCGACGAGGTCGACAAGCTCGGCCGCGGCATTCAGGGCGACCCGTCGTCGGCGCTGCTCGAGGTGCTCGACCCCGAGCAGAACTCGACCTTTCGCGACAATTATCTCGGCGTGCCGTTCGACTTGTCGCGGGTCATGTTTATCACGACGGCAAACGTTCTCGACACGATCCCCGGCCCGTTGCGCGACCGCATGGAGGTCATCGATCTCCCGGGCTACGTCGAGGACGAAAAATTCGAGATCGCCCGCCGCTATCTCGTCGACCGCCAGCTCAAGGCCAACGGGCTCACCGCCGAACAGGCTGAGGTGACTGACGAGGCGCTGCATGCGATCATCCGGGACTACACCCGCGAGGCCGGCGTGCGCCAGCTCGAGCGGGAGATCGGCGCGGTGTTGCGCAGTGCAGCGATGCGCATCGCCGAGGGGACTGCGCAGCACGTTCGGATCGAGCCCGGAGACTTGGCTGAGATCCTCGGGCCGCCGCGCTTCGAGGGCGAAGTCGCGATGCGCACCAGCGTGCCCGGTGTCGCCACCGGCCTCGCCTGGACCCCGGTCGGCGGCGACATCCTGTTTATCGAGGCGACCCGGATCCCCGGTGACGGGCATCTGATCCTGACCGGCCAGCTCGGCGAGGTGATGAGAGAGAGCGCGCAGGCAGCGCTGAGCCTCGTCAAAGCGCGGGCGTCGGGGCTCGGGCTCGACCCGGCGATGTTCGCAAAGAGCGACATCCACATCCATGTCCCCGCCGGTGCCATCCCAAAGGATGGGCCGAGCGCGGGGGTCGCGATGTTCACCGCCCTCGTCTCGCTGCTGACCAATCGGACGGCGCGCAGCGACACAGCGATGACCGGCGAGATCAGCCTGCGCGGCCTGGTGCTGCCGGTCGGCGGCATCAAGGAGAAAGTCGTCGCCGCGGCCCGCGCCGGCCTCGCCACCGTCATCCTGCCGGCGCGCAACCGCAAGGATTACGAGGAGGTTCCGGAGGCCGCGCGCAACGCGCTGCGCTTTCTGTGGGCCGAGCGGGTCGAGGATGTGATCGAGGCCGCGCTCGATCCGGCGAGCGAGCCCAGCCTCGCCGTAGGCGC
>DASQCY010000404.1:0-1948 GCA_035634495.1 Allostellaceae bacterium | reverse complement strand
CGAGAACATCGAGGTGCTGTCGCGCTTCGGCTCCGAGGATGCGGGAGTGCAGCTCGACCGGCTCGGCGGTGTTGCCTGGCAGTCGCGCAAGGCGCGGGTCAAGAAGCGCATCCGCGACATCGCCGGCGAGCTGATCCGCGTGGCCGCCGAGCGCCAGCTGCGGCCCGGCGATGTCGTGACGCCGCCGGAGGGGATCTACGAGGAGTTTGCCGCCCGTTTTCCGTATCCCGAGACCGAGGACCAGCTTACCGCGATCGCCGACACCCTCGCCGACATGGCCTCGGGCAAGCCGATGGACCGGCTGATCTGCGGCGATGTCGGCTTTGGCAAGACCGAGGTGGCATTGCGCGCCGCCTTTATCGCGGCGATGGCCGGCTCGCAGGTCGCGGTGATCGTGCCGACGACCCTACTGGCGCGGCAGCACCACCGCAGCTTTACGGAGCGCTTTGCCGGATTGCCGTTGCGCATTGCGCAGCTGTCGCGGCTGGTCGCCGCCAAGGAAGCGCGCGAGGTCAAAAAGGAGCTCGCCGACGGTCGTCTCGACATCGTCATCGGCACGCATGCGCTCCTCGCCAAAGATGTTCGGTTCGCCCATCTCGGGCTGCTCGTCGTCGACGAGGAGCAGCATTTCGGCGTCGCCCAGAAGGAGAAACTGAAACAGCTCAAGGCCGACGTGCACGTCCTGACGATGACCGCGACGCCGATCCCGCGCACCCTGCAATTGGCGCTCTCCGGGGTGCGCGAGATGAGCATCATCGCCTCGCCGCCGATCGATCGGCTGGCGGTGCGCACCTTTGTGATGCCCTACGATCCGGTGACGATCCGTGAGGCGATCATGCGCGAGCGCGACCGCGGCGGGCAGATCTTCTATGTCGTGCCGCGGATCGCCGATCTCGACGAGGTGCGCGAGCAGCTGCGCGAGATCGCGCCGGAGATCAAATACGCGGTGGCGCACGGCCGCATGGCGCCCAGCGAGCTCGAGGCGGCGATGACCGCGTTCGACGAGCGCGCCTATGACCTGTTGCTCTCGACCAACATCATCGAGAGCGGGCTCGACATCCCGTCGGCCAACACTTTGGTGGTGCACCGCTCCGACATGTTCGGGCTCGCCCAGCTCTACCAGCTGCGCGGCCGGATCGGACGCGCCAAGATCCGCGCTTACGCCTATCTGACCCTGCCGGAGAAGAAGAAGCTTACGGCGACGGCGCAGCGCCGGCTCGAAGTGATGCAAACATTGGACAATCTGGGTGCCGGGTTTCAGCTGGCGAGCCACGACCTCGACATCCGCGGCGCCGGGAATTTGTTGGGCGACGAGCAATCGGGCCACATCCGCGAGGTCGGCATCGAGCTCTACCAACACATGCTCGAAGAGGCGGTCGCCGCGGCGCGCACCGAGGGTGGCGATGAGGCGGGACCCGAGGAGTGGAGTCCGCAAATCACGATCGGCACGCCAGTGCTGATCCCCGAGGGTTATGTCGCCGATCTCGGCGTGCGGCTCGGGCTCTACCGGCGCATCGCGGCACTCGCCGACCGCCGCGAGATCGACGGCTTTGCCGCCGAGCTGATCGACCGCTTCGGGCCGCTGCCGCCCGAGGTCGAGAATCTGCTCGAGATCATCGCAATCAAGCGCGCCTGCCGTGAAGCCGGGGTCGAGCGTGTCGAAGCCGGACCCAAGGGTGCGGTGATCGCACTGCGCGGCAACCGATTTGCGAACCCGGCCGGTCTCGTCGAGCTGATTCAGCGCCACGCCGGCACCTTGAGGCTCCGCCCCGACCAGAAGATCGTCTATTTGCGCAACTGGGAGGATGAGAAGACCCGCCTCGCCGGCGTCGCCGGGCTTCTACAGGCGCTGGTCAAAATCGCCCGCGCGGCCAAACCCGACGCCGATGCTGTGCTGCCACCACCGACGCCGGAATTGGCCAGGCCGCGGGAGGCACGGCGAGCGTGA
>DASQCY010000403.1:0-5486 GCA_035634495.1 Allostellaceae bacterium | reverse complement strand
GGAATCCGGCAGTCTGCATCGCGCGGACGGCTGTTCCTGGTCGAAGGGGCAGATTAGCGGTTATTCGTGGCGTGCTGGTCGTCGGCCGAACTCAACAACAGCTGCGTTGGGAAGCCGGCCGCTACCAGCGCTGCCATCAGCACCTCGACATGCCGCCGGTTCTGGGTTTCGACCACGACGTCGAGCTCGGCGCGTTTGACCGAGGTATCGTGGAACAGCCGTTGGTGGTGCACCTCGACGATATTACCGGAGTGCTTGCCGATCACCCCGGACAAGCGCGAGAGGGCACCCGGCACGTCGGGCAGCTCGCAACGGAGGCGGACGAGCCGGCCCTCGCGCACCAGGCCGCGCATCAGTATCGATGCGAGTAGCCGTGAATCCATGTTTCCCCCGGTGACCACGATCCCGACGCGCCGGCCACGAAACCGCTCGGGGGCCGCGAGCACGGCGGCGAGACCGGCTGCGCCTGCCCCCTCGACGACGAGCTTCTGGCGTTCAAGCAAAGCCTCGACCGCGCCTTCGAGCATGGCTTCGTCGACGAGCCGGATCTCGGACACCAGCGCCTTGACGATCTGGCGGGTCAACCGGCCGGGCTCCTTGACCGCGATCCCTTCGGCTAACGTCGCGGCCGCGGCGAGTGGACCCGGGTCTTCGCCGCGCAGCAGGCGATACATCGAGGGATAGAGTGTCGATTGGACGCCGATGATGTCGATTTCCGGTTTGAGTGCCTTGGCGGCAACGGCGATCCCGGATATCAGCCCGCCGCCGCCGATCGGCACTACGAGGGTATCGAGATCCGGTCGGTTGGCGAGGAACTCGAGACCGATCGTCCCCTGGCCGGCGATGACATCGTGATCGTCATAGGGGTGGACGTTCACGAGCCCCCTCGCGCGAGCAAGCGCGTCGGCGGCCTCGCGTGCGGCGATGAGGCTGTCACCCTTCAGCACCACAGTGGCCCCAAACGCCTCGGTGCGGTCGATCTTGATGAAGGGTGTGCCCTCGGGCATCACGATCATCGCCGGGATTCCGAGCCGGCGGGCGTGGTAGGCCACACCCTGGGCGTGGTTGCCGGCGGACATCGCAACAACCCCGCTGCGCCTCTGAGAAGCGTCGAGAGTCAGCAGCTTGGCGAGCGCGCCGCGCTCCTTGAAAGATCCGGTCCGATGCAATGTCTCGAGCTTGAGGTGGATCTCGGTGCCAGCGAGTTCGGATAACGCAGGGGCTTCGATCAGGGGGGTGCCGTCAATCGCCTCTGAAATCGCCGCGGCCGCTTCGCGAACCGCGGCTACCGTGACCGGCAGATCCTGCATCATGGGGGCTCCGAATGTTCTGGCACCAAGACGAGAGTTTCGATAGCCGCGGACCGGCCGGGCACGAGCCAAGCGAAATCGCGCCAGCGGCGCAGCAGATCGGCGAAATGATTGGAGAGCGGGTTTCCAGACTGGCCGGGCGTTATCATCATTTTCGCTTCGTTCGGCGCCGCGAGGTCTGTGATGATCCGCAGTCCGGCGCCAAAGCGCTGCGCGAAAGGCTGAGCATCGTCACGGATCGTGCTCGGCCCCCGATTGAGCGTGTCATACCCGCCCGATGTCGGGATCGAGACGCCGAGCCAATCACGCAACACCGGGATCCGGCTGAAGACTGGATTCGCAAACTCGGCGGCGTGTGCTCGGCCCCATTGCCATTGCATCATATCGGCCCCGTAGGCTTGGCGCAGCTGCGCCAGCGCTGCTCGGAGGGAAGCCGCTAGGCGCTCGGCGCAGTTTCTCTGCCCGGGTTGCTTTGGGTCGTCGCACCAGCCCTCGTGCTCGGTCAGCACGTCCTCGATGACCCGCGGCTTCAAGTCCCAGTAGCCCGCCGCGGCGTCGCCAAGGCGATCGAATAGGATCTCGTGGCTGAATTCGCGCAGCCAAGCCGTGAACAGCAACGGCTCGACCTTGTCGCGGTCCATGTAGAAGCCCCAGCGCTGCAGGCGACCGATCGCGTCGATCGACGCCTCGTCCGGGGAACTGACCCGGGTCATCAGCGGTACCAGGCGCTGGGACATCAAGGACAGCGTATCCGCCTCGATGGCAGCGCTCGAGGCGGGTGTCTGAACGGGGGTCGCGGCGAGCAGAGCTTCGATCCGTTCGGCGCGGTTCGGCAAATCCCAGTCGCGGCCCACGAAATAGGGGTAACCGGCGGGTACGATTTTGTTATTGGCACTTACGAAGTGACCTGAAGGCGGGTTCGTCGCGTTGGGCAACGCGTCGAATGGCACAAACCCGACCCAATCATATTCGCCCGTCCACCCCGGCGCTGGCAGCCAACCTTCGCCGTTACGCCGGATCGGCAGCAACCCCGGCGCGATAAAGCCGATGGTGCCGTCGATATCGGCGTAGACAATGTTCTGCATCGGTCCGACAAAGTTGTGCAATGCCGCGCGGAAGCTCGGCCAGCCGGCCGCCCGGTTGAGCTCCCAAAGCGCCTCGGCGCTGCGGTCTTGCGGGATCGCGAAAGTCGCGGCCAGCGCTAGGACAAATCCCGGATCGGCAGCTCCCGGCGGCAACACATCGGACAGCACCGGACCGTGCCGGGTGGTGCGGATGGTGACGTCAACCGGCGCCTCGCCGCGCACGGCGATAGTTTCTTGTCGGGATGCGAAGGGTGCGGTCCCTTGCGGTGTCAGATAACGGCCAGGATCGGTAGGATCGACCCGCTCGACGAACAGATCCTCGACATCGGCCGTGGTTGTCGTCAAACCCCACGCGATCCGTTCGTTGTGGCCAACCAGGACGAAAGGGCTGCCCGCGGCGGTCCCGCCGGCGATCTCATGCTGCGGCGTTTTCAGTCGGGCGAGATACCAGAAGTCCGGAGCGCCGAATTCGAGATGAGGATCGTTGGCAAGAAGCGGCTTGCCGCTGGCGCTGTGTCGCCCGTCGACGACCCAGTTGTTCGAGGCGTAGATCGGCCCGACGACCGGCGGCAGCGCCTCGTAGAGCGCGCCGAGCGGCAGCCGGCGGTAGATTGGCAACATCTCAGAAAGCGTCGTTGGCGCATCCTTCGGATATTCCGGATAGAGAAAGGCCAGGTCCGCCGCCGAGATGGTGCGAGCCATCCGGGCCCGCTGCAGTTCGCCGCGGTAATTTCCGCCGAGCCGCAGAGCCATCAGCTTGCCCCAGACGAGGCTATCCGCCGCCTGCCAGGGGTCGGGGGCAAACCGCAGCATCAGGAATTCGGGCGGTAACGCGCCGCGGCGCGTTACGAGGAAGGCGTTGACCCCGGCTGCATAGGCCTCGAGCCCGCGCCTGACCGTCGACGACAGGAACGGGATCTCGACCTCGGCGGCGCGATAGAGGCCGAGAGCGCGCATCTGCCGGTCGATCGTGAGGGCCTCTGGCCCGAATATCTCGGCGAGCCGACCGGTGCCGTAGCGGCGCTGCAGCTCCATCTGGAAGAGGCGATCCTGGGCATGAACAAAGCCAAGGCCGAAGGCTGCGTCTTCGTCATCTTGTGCGGCGATCAGCGGGACCCCGTCGGCGTCGCGCTCAATGCGGATCTCGGCTTTCGGTCCGGCCACAACGAGCCGGCCATCGGTCTGCGGCAGGGACGACAGCAGATAAAGGTAGAGGCCGCCGCCTGCGACGAGCAGCAGCACCGAGACGCCGGTGAAAATGCGCCGGATCACGGCGCCACCTTGTCCCGACGCTCCTTCCGATACGCTACGGAATTCCCCTGCCGACAGGGGAAAATACGGGGAAAAATCGCATTGCAATCAGCTTCATTGCTAAAAGATCCCTTTCTATCAAATACTTACGATCAACTTCGGACGCTCTTGGGACGCTCTGGCAGGGGTATTTTGCCGATTTTCTGACAGCTGAAGCTGGCGCACCGCTCTGGGTCACGGCGGCCGCGGAGCGGCCATTTTCGCAAGCAGGATACGTTGCGATTCTGGCATCAAGATGGCGAAGTCAGGGACGGCTGGATCGGTACCTCCTCAAAACCCCAGTTCGCGCAATATACGGTCGCGGTCGGCGTCGAGATCGGGGGCGGGATGGCGCGTCGGCGGATCGTCGAAAGCCGACAGCTTCATCGGGTTGCCGGCGAGCTCGAGCGGGCCGGTAACCGGGTCGTCGACCGAGATCAGCATGTTGCGGGCCGCGGTTTGGGGATGAGCGAGCGCCTGGGCTATGTTGTTGACCGGACCGCAGGGCACCCCCGCCACCTCGAGCACCGCGATCCAGTGTTCGGTCCCTTCGCTGCGGAGCGCACACTCGATCTCGGACCGCAGCGCTTCCTGGTGCTCGTTGCGCAGAGCGTTCGTCTTGAAGAGCGGGTTCTCGCCCAGATCCGCGCGGTCGAGCGCGCGGGCGAGCTTGACGAAGAGCCCGTCATTGCCGGCGGCGATGATGATGTTGCCGTCCCGGGTCGCGAAGGCTTCAAAGGGCGTGATCGAGGGATGGCGGGCACCCATCGGCCCCGGGATCTCTCCGGTCGTCGTGTAGCGCATGATTGCGTTCTCAAGCAGCGCCAGCTGGCAATCGAACAAGGCTACGTCGACCTTTGTCGCCTCGCCGGTCCGCTCGCGGTGCAGTAGCGCCGCGTTGAGCGCGACCGCGGTGTAGAGGCCGCCGGCGAGGTCGCCGACCGATGTGCCGACCCGGGTCAACGGCATCCCAGGGTGACCGGTGATGCTCATAATTCCGCCGAGACCCTGCACTACCATGTCGTAGGCCGGATACTGAGAGTAAGGGCCGCTATGGCCAAAGCCCGAGGCGGCCGCGTAAACGAGGCGCGGATAGTTTTGGTGCAGCTTCTCCCAACCGTAGCCGAGCTTCTCAAGCGTGCCCGGGCGAAAGTTCTCGACGAGCGCATCCGCTTTATCGAGCAGCCGCTCGAAGATGTCGCGGCCGGCCGGCGATTTGAGGTCGAGCGCGATCGACTCCTTGCCCCGGTTGACCGAGGCGAAATAGGCCGATTTGCCGTTCTTGAATGGGCCGTATTGACGCGCGTCGTCGCCTTGCTGTGGGGGCTCGACCTTGATCACGCGCGCCCCGAGCTCGGCGAGCAGAAGGGTGCAGTAGGGGCCCGCGAGGATGCGGGACAGATCAATGATCGTAATGCCGGAGAGCGGTCCCTGCTGCACCATAATCGGAGATCCCTTTGCGATACCGAGCCCGGTCAATAGCCTAGTGCGCGGCATGCCCGCAACCAAGCTCAGGCAGGACGAGCGCGCCGGGGCCGGCCTAGACGATATGGTCCGTTGCCCGCGGCGACGCAGCGCCGCTATCTTACTGTCATTACATCTCGGGCAAACGGATGAACCACCGAACCCAAAATGGCAATGATGAAGCCGACCAGCGGAGGTCGGCGGCGCTGATCGGCTTGATAATCATCCTGGCGCTGGCGATTGCCGGAGTGTGGCTTGTTCGCGAGCTCAGGGAGAAGTCTCAGCTGGAAGATTGTCTGATGTCGGGGCGCACGAATTGCGCGCCGATCGAGGCGCC
>DASQCY010000402.1:0-1732 GCA_035634495.1 Allostellaceae bacterium | reverse complement strand
GCGGTTGACATACGGGGTCGCCTCCTCGAGCGAGATCGTCGGCGGCAAGGTGGCGCGGATCCACAAATTGCCTTCTTCGAGATGGGGGAGAAATTCGAGCCCGAGCGCCCCGATCCCTAATAATGCGAACACCACGAGAACAGCAGCGGCGCCAAGGGTTGCAAGGCGCTTAGAGACTGCGAAATTGAGGAGAGGTTCGTAGATGCGGCGTGCACCGCGTACAATCAATGTTTCGGCCTCGCTTACCCGCTCCGGCAGCAGCAATGCGCTCAAGGCGGGTGAGATCGTGAAGGTGGCGATCATGCCCCCGGCGATGGCGTACGCATAAGTCTTGGCCATTGGGCCGAAGATGTGTCCTTCGACGCCACTCAGGGTGAAGAGCGGGACAAAGCCGGCGATAATGATGCCGGCGGCGAAGAAAATCGCCTGGTTCACTTCGCTTGCCGATCGCAGAATCGTCCGCAGCTTGCCCGTCAGGCCGGCGCGCGCAGCGATGCCGGTCGGCGCATACTCATAGTGCTGTTCGCCTTCACTCAAATGCCGAAAAATGTTCTCGACCATGATCACCGTTGCGTCGACGATCAGCCCGAAGTCGATCGCGCCGACGGACAGCAAATTCGCCGACTCGCCGCGCAGCACCATGATCGTAATCGCAAAAAATAGCGCAAACGGGATCGTCGCCGCGACGATAACGGCACTGCGTAAATCCCCGAGGAATATCCACTGAACCAAAAAGATCAGTACGATGCCGAAGATCATATTGTGCAGCACGGTGCGAGTGGTGGTGTTAATCAACTCCTTGCGGTCATAGATCTTCTCGAGCTGCACACCCGGCGGCAAAATCCCGGTCGTGTTGATCTTCTCGACTTCGGCCTCGACGCGGCGGATCGTTGGCATGCTCTGCTCACCGCGACGCATCAACACAACGCCCTGGACGATGTCGTCGTCGTCATCCTGCCCGACGATGCCGAGACGTGGCTGATTGCCGATAGTGACGGTGGCGACGTCTTTGACATAGACGGGAGAACCGTTGTTCGACGTCAGCATCGTATTGCGGAGGTCGTCCATTGTGTGGATCAACCCGACACCGCGCACGACTGCGGCTTGCGGCCCGAAGTTGACGGTCTGGCCGCCGACATTGATGTTGCTGTTGTTGAGGGTCTGCAGCATCTGCGGCAGGGTGAGACCGTAGGCGCGCAGCTTGTCGAGATCGACGGTGACCGAGTAATTCTTGGTCTTTCCGGCCCAGCCCGAGACATCTATGACCCCCGGCAGCGCCTTGAAACGGCGCTCGAGTATCCAGTCCTGGATGGTCTTGAGGTCGGTGACCGAGTACCCGGGAGGCCCAACGATGCGATAACGGTAGATCTCGCCGATCGGACTTGCCGGCGAAATCTGCGGCGTTGCGCCATTGGGCAGCGGCGGCAATTGCGAGAGCCGGCCGATAACCTTCTGCTCGGCCTCGTCGTAGGTGTAATCGTAAGTGAATTCCACCCTGACGTCGGAAAGGCCGAAGAGTGAGATCGTCCGAACCGATCGAACGTTCCGAATGCCGGTCATCTGGATTTCGATCGGGATCGTGATGTAGCGCTCGATCTCTTCCGCCGACGCGCCCGGGTTCTGGGTGATGACCTCGACGCGCGGCGGCACTGGGTCGGGATAGGCCTCGATGTTGAGGTTGATAAAGCTGATGATGCCGGCCACGAACACGAACAGCATTAACGCGACCATC
>DASQCY010000401.1:0-3226 GCA_035634495.1 Allostellaceae bacterium | reverse complement strand
CAGCCCGTGCTTAGCCCGCGCCTTGTTCGACGTGACCAAAGGAGGAGTATTCTGAATCGTGGCATTGGGCCCGGCCAGATGGGCGATCCGTGCTTTCCCTGTCATGATGTTCGACCTCCTCCATCTGCGCTCCCTCGACCGGTAACGCACTCACTACGCCGCGCCGAAGAAATGATAGGTCGCCGAGTAGCGACCGAGGCCAGGACACCAGACCCCGGTCCGCCACGAGTTCGAGCACTGGTGCAGAACCGGCGGATGGCGCTACGACGGCCTAATTGACGCTGGCGCAACGCTTCCCACGCCGATCAAAATCGCCGCCGCAACACTCGCCCCCCGCGTCATCCTAGGCGCCAAGACGGGTTGCCAGCACCGCCTGGGGCCGCTGGCCCACGACATAGGTTGACAACGGGGTCAGCGCCCCCGTCTCGCCATTGGTCCGATAAGACGCCAGACGGCCCGACGCCGATCCCGCGGCAAAGACAAAGCGGCCGGCGGGGTCAAGACTGAAGGCGCTGGGTACCGGCTCAGTCGAAGTTTGCCCGATCGCCGTTAACCGCCCGGCGGCATCGACGGCGAACCCTGCGAGGCTGTTATGGCCGCGGTTGCCGACATACAGAAAGCGCCCCGAAGGTGTCAGGTGAATCTGCGAGCAGGTGTTCCGCCCGGTGTACCCCTGCGGCAGGGTCGTGATCGTTTGGGCGGCGGAGAGGGTGCCCGTCGCGGAGTCCAAACGATAGCCGGTGACACTGCAGCCCTGTTCATTAGAGAAGTAGACGACATTTTGAGAGGGATGGAAGCAATAGTGGCGCGGGCCGAGGCGCTCCGCTTGCTCCACCCGGAACGGCGAATTCGGGGTCAAACGGCCGCTCTGGGCATCGAACCTGAACTGCATGATCACATTGGGACCCGGGTTCTCCTTCGGAGGTTCCAGGACGTTATCATTGAGGCGGGCGATGTGCGGCACAAAGGCAAACCGATTGGAGGGGTCGGTCGCTATGGCGTGAGCGCCGGTGGCCGTAGCCAGCCAACCCAGCGACGGCGTGCCCACGGCACCATCCGCCCCGAGCGGGTGTACCGCCGCACCCCCTCCTTGATAATAGGCGCACAGCAAATGCCTGCCGGTGCGATCGGGAGCCAGAAACGTCGGCGCGTGCTCCTGTGAGACTGTCCCGAGCAAAGTCAGCCCGCCGGTGCCCTGGTCGATCCGGAAGCTCGAGATCGCCGGCTTGGTGCGATGCCCGACGTACAGGGTGCGCCGATCCGGGCTGACCGCCAGCACCGACGGACCGTCGGAGGCCGGCACCTCGGCCTGGCGCATGAGTTGGCCGGTGTCGGCGTCGATCGTGAAGGCGACGATCTTGTCCTCGTCTTGCAGGCCAACGTACAAAGCATTTGGCATTTCTTCCCTCCCTCGGGGTTAAGGTTGCGGGCGATACTGTTGCCCGCAGTCTACAACAATACCTTTGCGACGAAAGGCCCAGCGCGGCGCCCCACTCGCCCGCCGGCACCTCGACCTTGATCACCTCGACACGCACGAGACCGAGCAGGTAGGTGCAATAAGGCCCGGCAAGCACGTGGGTCAGATCGACGACTCGCAGCCCCGACAGCGGACGGTCGCTCATCGGGCGCTCCCGCGAGCGGCATCCGAGCCGCTGTCTTCCGGCATAGCCGCGATCGGCTATGATCCGTGCGGAGGGCTACGATCCATCGCGATGCGCGACCTCGCGCAATAGGCTCACGGCGCCGAGGTGGTCTTCCAGGATGATCCGCATATAGTCGGGGGGCGCGGCCGAGCCGGATTCCGTTAATAGCCTCCCCGGCCGCTCCGGCGCCCGGCCAAAACCGCAGGGCGCCGCGAGGCCGAATTCCCTCAGGTATTTCCACGCCGAATTCAGTTGGCCGCGCAAGCCCGAAGCGCCGTGCATGTGATGGATCGCCCCGAGATAGACTTTGGCGTCGCCGACCGCGAGGTCTTGTAACGGCGCGAAGAACGCATCTTCGGCGGAGCCCAGTGTCGGCATATGTAGAAAATCGACGGGTCGTCCGGACGCGGCAACTGCCGCGTTGAGCAGCAGCACCGAGCCGGTCAGATCGCTCGGCTGTCGCGACGGCCAGCCGTTCAAGGTGCCGAAACAGGAATGATATCCGAGCGCCACCTCCCGCGGTATATGCGGCGATATTTCCCGAGCGGGCGCCATCAGACGCTCCGCCTCCTGTTGCGCCACCTTTGCCCCGTCTCGGGTGAGTGTCGCTTCGAGATAGCGGTTTTCTACCGCCAGATCCCATTGGATGGCGAGGTCTTCTGGCGGGATCAGATCGGCCATTTTCGCCGTTTCGGCGCGCAGCGCGGCGGTGAACCCCGGCACGATGCGCTGGTGGTCCGCGGGGTCGGGAAAAAACGATGTCACTGCACTGTAGGTCAGCGGCATGCACACCTGAAACCGGACTCCGGCGGGAATCACGCCCTCCTTCTTCAGTTGACGGAAGACGAAATACGAATTGACCGCATCCCGCGTGTAGCCGAGCCGCCAGCCCGGATCGCCGAAGCGAACCTCCCTAACCCCGGGCTTGACGCGGAACTGGAATTGGTCGTGCACACCTTGCGGGCGCCAGCGTTCGACCCCGTTTTCATCCGGCGCGGGCCGCCGCAAGGTCTCGATTTCCGGGTGCCCGTTCAGCACGCGATATGCGACGCCGTCAATCCAGTATCGCCGATCGCCGACTTCGCCATCCGGCATATAGGCCAGATACGGCCCCAAGGACGCACCAACTGTCCGAAAGACCTGCTCGACGGTATCGAGCGGTATGCTACCTACCAACAGGAGCTCACCCGCCATTCCAGCCTCCTCCTAGAAATGAACCCTCACTCCCCCGCCGGCACGACTCCGAGCCTCTCGTGCAACGTCGCGCTACCGGCGCAGAAATGCAGGCGCACGGTCAACATCACAGCGACAGCCGCGAGGCCCACGGCCAAACCCGACCAGAGGCCAATCGGGCCGTAGCCGGCCGGGAAGGCGAGCAGCCAGCCGCCGGCAAAGCCAATACCCCAATAGCCGATGACCGCGAGCAATAGCGGTACCGTCGTGTCGCGATAGCCGCGCAAAGCGCCCGCGGCGATCGCCTGAACTCCATCGAAAATCTGGAAGAGGGCGGCAATCGCCAACAGATAAAGCGCTATCCCCACGAGACCGCGATTGGCCGGCGCGTCGATATCGACATAGATTCC
>DASQCY010000400.1:0-1738 GCA_035634495.1 Allostellaceae bacterium | reverse complement strand
GATCGAAACCGCCTGCAGTCCCTTGAACAGATCGTAAGGAACATCCGATTGCAGCGTCGGATTGGAGACGAGCGCGGGATCCGTCAGCAGCATCGTATAGCCGTCGGGCGCCGAGCGCGCGACCACGTCGGCGCCCACCATCCCCCCGGCGCCCGGACGATTCTCCGGCACCACCGATACGCCTAAGCTTTCGCTCAGCCGCAGCGCGAGATTGCGGCCGGCGGTGTCGATGATGCCGCCGGGAACGTAAGGCAGAATGAAGTGGATCGGCTTGTTGGGATAAGTCTGCGCCGCAAGCGCTGACGGCGCCAGCACCGCCGAGCAGAACAACGCCACCAAAGCAAAACGATGCATGCTCATGTCTCCTCCGGCTCGATTCCGTCCTCACACGCTGGCGGGGCGCGGGAACCAGCGTGCGTGCAGCTGCGCAAATTCGCCACTGTCGCGCAGCGTCGCGAGCACGCGGTTGACCGCCTCGCACAGGGCCTCGTTTTGCTTGGCAAACGCGATCCCGAGTTTCTCATGGGTCGGCACCTCGATCGCGACCGACAATGACGGACGATCCTTCACCAACCACGAGATCACCGGGTGAAGCTTGATCACAAGACCGATGCGCCCGGCCTCGAGGTCGTCGAGGGCGGTCGCGATGCCATGATAGGGATAGTACTTGATGTTGGCGATCGCACCTTCCGCCAACAGGCGCCTGGCGACGAAGTCTGAAGTGTTTCCCGATTGAATGCCGGCTGTCAGGCCGCGCAGACTGCCGAGCGACGCGACCTTCGGCATCGAGCGCCGATTCACCGCCACTCCCTGGTTGAACTCGAGATACGGCTGCGAAAACAGCGCGATGGCGGAGCGTTCCGGCGTGATCGTCGTTCCCGAGATGACCGCGTCGTAGCTGCGGTTCGCGAGGCCGTCGAAGATCCCGTTGAAGTCGCCGCCCGAGTACCGCACCGGCTGCAGGGCGAGGCCGAGTTGCGCACAAATCGCGCGCATCAGTTCGATGTCGAAACCGCTCGCCGACCCGTTCTCGATGAGATCGAAGGGCGGGTCGGGATAGGCCGACGCGACGATCAAGGTTCCCGGAGTCAACGTCAGCGCCATCGACTGCGACGATCCCTGATTGCCGCGAGATGCTGCCGGGGATACCGCGGGCGTGGGCCCCAGCCAAGCCCGAGAACGCAAAGTCTCGCCGCGTCGATGGCGCTATTCCGCCGCCTCGCGCAGCGGACGCGGATAAATCCGGTCGTAGAGCTCGGGCCGCTGCCATTGCGGGCCGAGCAGGCCCTGCTTGACCGCGCATATCTGGGACGAGCCCACTTCGTCGCGGGTTGCGCGCAGGTATCGCACGCGCTCGAGGCTCACGTCGACCACCGTGGTGCCGGCGATGGTGCTCTCGAACAAAATTTCCTCCGGGCTCGCGACCATGGCGAGCCCGCGCTCGGAATGGTCGAACAGGTTCTGCGTCGTCACGACAATCGCGAGGTTCTCGATCGCGCGCGCCCAAATGAGGGTGCGCCAGGTCGCCCACAGCTTGCCCTTGTCCTTGCCCGCCGGCATGAAGATCAGCTCGGCGCCGCGCAAGGCGAGCGCGCGGCCGACCTCCGGCATGTAGACCTCGCTGCACATCGCGAGCCCGACCTTGCCGTGCACGGTGTCGAACACCGGGAATTCGTCTCCCGGCACCCACTGGAATTCCCACGCCGGTCCGCCGGTATAGATCCACGGGCCGTTGGGA
>DASQCY010000399.1:0-3967 GCA_035634495.1 Allostellaceae bacterium | reverse complement strand
ACCGCGGTCCCCGGCCCAACGATCGCGCGGAGCTGCTGCCCCACGCCTTCAACGTCCCACAATTTGACGCAGAACAGCACGAAGTCGACGACGCCGATGCCGGCAATGTCATCCGTCGCCTGAGCCGGCCGGATATGGGTTTCGCCGCGGTCTCCTTCGACCAGCAGACCGTTCTTGCGCATCGCGGTAAGATGCGCACCGCGAGCGACAAAGGTCACATCGACGCCAGCCTTGGCAAGCGAGGCGCCGTAGGGCCCGCCGATGCCGCCAGTGCCGACTACAGCAATGCGCATGCGATCCTCCGGCCGGAGCTATCCCTCAGCAACACGGCCGAGCAGATCGGGTATGTGCTCCTGCGAGATGTCGCGGTTGGTGTAGTCGGGCAGAAAGGCTGTGGCACTGACGCTAACGATCGCGCAGAACAGGATGTAGAACGCAACCGCATAGCCCGACCCGGTCGCCGCGAACAGCGCCGTCGCGATAAGCGGCGCCGGACCTCCGGCGACGACCGAGGCTAGATGGAAGCCGAGCGAGGAACCGCTGTAGCGCAGCCGGGCAGTGAAGCATTCGGCGATCAATGCTGCTTGCGGCCCGTACATCATGTCATGCGGGATGAAGGACAATACGATCGCGAGGAAAATCAGCCCGGGAACCATGCTGTTCATCATCGCGAAGTAAATAAAGGCGAACACCCCGACAGTGACTGCGCCGATCAGGTACATCCGCTTGCGGCCGATGCGGTCGGAGATGTAGCCGGACAGCGGGATCGTCACCGCCGACAGGCCGGTCGCAACCAAGAGTGCGGTGAGCAGGAAGTCGCGCGACATGCCCGAGACCTTTGTTCCATAGACGAAGACAAAGGCTGCGTAGACGTAGAACGGACCCTGCTCCGCCATCCGCGCCAGCGCCGTCAGAATGATCTGCTTCGGCTGCCGTTTGATCACTTCGACGACCGGTGTGCGTTCGATCCGGCGTTCCTCGAGAATTCGCCTGAAAACCGGGGTCTCGAGGATGCCGAGGCGGATGTAGAGCCCGATCCCGACCATGACGATCGACAGCCAGAACGGGACGCGCCAGCCCCAGGTGAGAAACTGATCCCCCGAGATCGCGCTGAACACCAGCACCGCAATATTGGCGAAGAACAATCCGGCTGGGCCACCCCATTGCGGCCAAGACGTAATAAAGCCTCGATGCGCGTTTGTGCGGGCCCATTCCATCGCCATCAAGGTGGCGCCGCCCCACTCACCACCGATACCGAGACCCTGAATAAAGCGGACGGTGGTCAGGATGATTGCGCCCCAGATGCCGATCGAGTCGTAGCCCGGGACGAAACCGACGGCGAAAGTCGAGAGGCCGGTCAACAGCAATGTCGCGATCAATGTCGTTTTGCGCCCGATGCGGTCGCCGTAATGGCCGAACAGCGCCGCACCGACCGGGCGGGCGACAAAGCCGACGGCATAGATGCCGAAGGCTTGCAATATCCCAACCAATGCGTCGGATTCCGGGAAATACAATTTCGCAAAGACGAGCGGGGCCACAAGAACATAGAGCAGGAAGTCGTATGCCTCGATGATTGTCCCGACGGTGCTCGCAATAACGGCGCGACGCATTTGTCGGCTGTGCTCGGCCTCGGAAAGCTGGCCTATTGCGACTGCGGCTGTGGCCATTCGATTTCCTCCCTAGTCCAACATTGCCCGAGCAGGCTGGATTCTGTCGTATTCGTCCGAAATGTCCTTGTTGGTGTAGTCGGTCAACATCGCGGCGGCGATGATGCCGAGGATCCCGCAGCCGAGAATATAAAGGGCGATCGGAAAGCTCGACGCGAAGGTGGCGAACAGCGCCGTCGCGATGAACGGCGAGGGGCCGCCGGCGATGATCGAGGCGAGCTGGTAGCCGAGCGAGGTGCCACTGTAGCGCAGCCGCGGTGTGAAGCTCTCGGCGATCATCGCCGCCTGCGGACCGTAACACGTCGTGACCGGAAGCAACGACAGCGCGATCGCGATGAAGATCAGGGCCGGCACCTTCGTATCCAGCAAAGCGAAGTATATGAAGCCGAAGATCCCGGAAAAGATCGATCCGATGATATACATGCGCTTGCGGCCGATGCGGTCCGACAGGTGCCCGGCAACCGGGATCCAACAAAATCCGAGGACGGCCTGAACGAGGACGGCCATCAGCACAAAATTGCGCTGAGCGCCGAGCACCGTCGTGGCGTAGGTGAAGATGAAGGTGCCAACGATGTAGCCCGGCGCTTGCTCCGGCATCCGCAAGAGCGCGGTCAGCGCCACCTGCTTCGGCTGACGCTTCAGCACTTCCAAGACCGGCACGCGCTCGACGCGTTCCTCGTCGAGCACTTTCTGGAAGACCGGCGTCTCGGAGATACCGAGCCGGATCCACAGCCCGATGCCGACCATGACGATGCTGAGAAGGAACGGAATCCGCCATCCCCAAACCAGGAACTGGTCGCCGGACAACCAACTGAAGAACAGCACCGCCAGGTTCGCCAGGAACAGTCCGGCCGGCCCGCCGAATTGCGGCCAAGCTGCGAGGAACCCGCGATTTTTGTTGCTGCGCGCCCATTCCATCGCCAGCAATACCGAACCGCCCCATTCGCCGCCGACGCCGATCCCCTGGATCAGGCGGATGACCGTCAGCAGAACAGCCCCCCAAATCCCAATGCTCTCATAGGTCGGCACGAGACCGACCGCTACCGTCGCAACTCCTGTCACCAGCAAGGTCGCGATCAAGGTGGCTTTGCGACCAATGCGGTCACCCCAATGGCCGAAGATCGCCGCCCCGATCGGCCGACCGACAAAGCCGATGAAGAAGACCGCGAAGGCTTGCAGTACGCCGACCAGCGGGTCCGATTGGGGGAAGAAGAGCTTGCCGAAGACCAGCCCCGTGACCTGGCCGTAAAGCAGGAAATCGTACCATTCGATGGTCGTGCCGACCGTGCTGGCAATCAGCGCGCGGCGCAATTGCGCGCGGTGCTCGGTGTCGGAAAGCGGGCTGATGCCAATTTCGATTGCCGTCATCTCGGTTTCCCCAAATCCATCTTTTGATGCGCTGACCGGTTGCACTCGGCTCTTAGTAAAGGGTGACGCAAATCTTCGTCGTCATTCAACCCTATTTTCGCGAGCGGTCGCAATAAAGTCGGGCCGGCCTGCGGGCCGCCCGGAAGACCGGTCGTCCGCCGGGATCGATATTGCGGCCCGATGGGTGACCCGATGATCGTCGGGGCCAGATCAGAGACGGCGTCGTGGAGAGCATCGGCACGGCACCCTACGAACAGGAGCCGGCGGCGAAACCATAACGGTTGCGCGCTGCAGGGGAGCGCTTGTTCGCTCCAGCGACGGGGACCGGCGAGTGCCAGAGCGCATAAATGCAACGAAAATCGCGATCGCTCGACGCGAAACACCCGATCCGTCGGCCAGAATATCTCTTTGGATCAATCGGTTAAGGGGAAAGTTACAGCGTTGCGGAACAACGAATTCGGCTCCACCGATCAACGAAATCCGCTCGGCTTGCAGGGGGCAACAGGATAGAGCCCCACGCTTGCACCTCCTATTCCCTCCCCGCAAGCGGGGGGCCAGGACGAACGCCTGCCACCGCCGGGGTTGCGGGGCCGAAATTGCATGCCGCCGGTTGGCATGGGTGGTGCATTTCGCTTCATCCATTCGTCAAATCAAGTATCTCGATTGCTAATCCTCCGGATTGGCGTAGAGCGCTCTGGTTTCGGTAGATCGGTGCTAAGTAACCGTTGCGGTGCGACTTGGAAACACGTTGCGCTATCAGAGAGGACAGCCTATCTTAGCGGTGCATCCTATCTTTGATCAGCGGAGATGGTCATGCGAGTTTTCCGAACTGCACTCGTCGCCGGCGCTGCGGTGATCGCGGTCGCCGGTATCTCGGGGGTAGCCGCGGCGCGGGATCTGAACACCCATGTGATGACCGTTCAGCTTCCGGG
>DASQCY010000398.1:0-3013 GCA_035634495.1 Allostellaceae bacterium | reverse complement strand
GCCGCAGAGCTGCGCATGCTCGGCTTCGAGTGCATCGCCGATCTCATGGCGCAGCCCCGAGCGCCCTTGGCGCTGCGCTTCGGCCCTGAAATCGGCCGCCGGCTGGACCAGGCGCTCGGCCACGTCGCGGAACCGATTGCTCCGATCCGGCCCGCCGAATTGATCGAGGTTCGCCGCAGCTTCGCCGAACCCATCACGGCGGCCGAGACCATCGCACGCTACATTGGCAAGCTCGTCGTCCGGCTCTGCGCGGCGCTCGAGGCAAAGGGCCTCGGCGCGCGCCGCCTCGACCTCATCTGCCTTCGTGTCGACAACCGCGCACAAGCTGTCCGCGTCGGTACGGCGGTGCCGATCCGCGATGTCAAACGTCTGACCCGGCTGCTGTGCGACAAGATCGAGACGATTGAGCCAGGGTTCGGGATCGAAATCCTGTCTCTCGCGGCGACGCTCGCCGAACCCTTCGACACCAAGCAACTCGCGTCTCGGCTGGTCGAAGATCGTATGGCGGATGTCTCCGATCTCATCGACGTACTCGCCAACCGGGTCGGCGAGCACCGGCTATATCGGGCGTCCCCGGTCGTGAGCGACGTCCCGGAACGGAGCGTGCGCCGAATCCCGGCGATGGCGCCGGAGATGGGCGCGACCTGGCCGGGGCACTGGCCACGCCCATCGCGCTTGCTGGCGACGCCCGAGCCCATCGAGACCGTCGCCTTGCTGCCCGATCATCCACCGGTCTCCTTTGCCTGGCGCGGGGTCCGGCGTCGCGTAAAGCGCGCCGATGGGCCGGAGCGCGTCTTTGGCGAGTGGTGGAAGCGCGACGCTGAGCTGAGGGCCGTGCGGGACTATTTTCGGGTCGAGGACGACGCTGGCGAGCGCTACTGGATCTTCCGATCTGGCGACGGCGAGGATGCTGCCACTGGATCGCATCGCTGGTTCCTGCATGGGGTGTTCGGATGACCGGCCCCCGATACGCGGAGCTTCAAGTCACTTCGCATTTCAGCTTCCTGCGCGGTGCGTCCTCCTGCGAGGAGCTGTTCGCCCAGGCGTCCCTGCTCGGCATCGAAGCTCTGGCCATCGTCGACCGCAACTCGTTGGCCGGCGTCGTAAGGGCGCACGAGGCGGCCAAGACCACGGGCATCCGCCTCATCGTTGGCTGCCGTCTCGACCTCGCCGATGGCGCCTCAGTGCTGGTCTACCCGACCGATCGACCAGCCTATGCACGGCTCTGCCGATTGCTGTCGCTCGGCAAGCGCCGCAGCGGCAAGGCCAAGTGTCATCTCGAATGGAGCGATCTTGCCGCCTACGGGGAGGGTCTGATCGCCGCCCTTGTCCCCGATATCGCAGATGAGCCCTGCGGCCTGCGCCTTCGGAGGCTGCATGAGACCTTCGGCGATCGCGCTTACCTGGCGCTCACCCTCCGACGGCGGCCCAACGACCAGCTCCGACTCTGGGAGCTGTCCAACCTCGCGACGCAGATGCGCGTCGCCACCGTCGTCACCAACGACGTGCTGTTCCACGACCCAGGCCGGCGCACGCTGCAGGATGTCGTGACCTGCATCCGCCACAACGTCACGATCGACGACCTCGGCGACCGCCGCGAGCGCCATGCCGATCGTTACCTCAAGGCGCCTGAAGAAATGCACCGGCTCTTCAGCCGCTATCCCGAGGCGCTCGCGCGCACGATCGCGATCATGGAGCGGTGCCGGTTCAGCCTTGACGAACTGTCCTACCAGTACCCCGAGGAGCGCGACGATCCAGCGCTGACGCCGCAACAGACCCTTGAAGAGCTGACTTGGGCAGGCGCGGCCGAACGCTATCCCGAGGGACTGCCTGACGACGTACGCCAGACCCTTGAGCACGAGCTGCGGCTGATTGCGAAGCTAGGGTACGCCCCATACTTCCTCACGGTGAACTCGATCGTGCGCTTCGCACGTTCGCTCGACATCCTGTGTCAGGGCCGCGGGTCGGCAGCCAACAGCGCCGTCTGTTACGTGCTCGGCATCACCTCGATCGACCCCGGCCGCAACGACCTGCTCTTCGAGCGCTTCGTGTCCGAGGAGCGCCAGGAGCCGCCTGACATCGACGTGGATTTCGAGCACGAGCGGCGCGAGATCGTCATGCAGTGGGTGTTCGACCACTACGGCCGCGACCGTGCCGCTCTCTGCTCGACCGTCATTCGCTACAGGACCAAGGGTGCGCTGCGTGATGTCGGCAAGGCGCTCGGTCTCACCGACGACCTCATCAAGACACTGTCGAGCCAGGTCTGGGGCTGGTCGGAAGAAGGAATTGAGCCAAAACACGTTGAGGAGCTGAACCTCAATCTCCGCGATCGCCGCTTGCGGCTCGCGCTCGATCTTGCGCGTCAGCTTATGGGCGCACCGCGCCATCTCAGCCAGCATCCCGGCGGGTTTGTCCTGACTCGCGACCGGCTCGACGAATTGGTGCCGATCGAGCCGGCTGCGATGGTCGACCGCCAGGTCATCGAATGGGACAAGGATGATGTCGCCGCGCTCCGCATGATGAAGGTGGATGTGCTGGCACTCGGCATGTTGACCTGCATGAAGCGCGGTCTGGATCTCCTGGCCGGTTACAAGGGCATCAAACTGGACCTCGCCTCCATTCCGGCCGAGGACCCGCGCACTTACGCGATGATCAGGCGAGCCGACACCCTTGGCACGTTTCAGATCGAAAGCCGCGCACAGATGAGCATGCTGCCGCGCCTGAAGCCGCGCACCTATTACGACTTGGTCGTTCAGGTGGCGATCGTCCGCCCGGGCCCGATCCAGGGGGATATGGTTCACCCGTATCTGCGGCGGCGCGAGGGCCTTGAGCCGGTCCGCTATCCAAAGCCCGAGCTGGAGAAGGTACTCGGCAAGACGCTCGGCGTGCCCCTATTTCAGGAGCAAGCGATGAGGGTCGCGATTGAATGTGCCGGCTTCACGCCCGGCGAAGCCGACCGGCTCCGGAGATCGATGGCGACCTTCAAGCACACCGGCGGCGTCTCGGCCTTCAA
>DASQCY010000397.1:0-3665 GCA_035634495.1 Allostellaceae bacterium | reverse complement strand
CCTGTTGCCACTCGATCCCTGAAGTGGCCGAGATCGCGATCGGCCGATCCTCCGAAGCGGCGCCGAGGTTCAACCCCTGAGCGGCTGCAGGCGGCCAAGCGGAGCACAGGTAGAGAAGCAGTGAAGGGAACCAAATCCCGGTCCAGCGCCGCTGGAACGGCGGCCCGAGGAGGAAACCGGAGATCAGCCGGCCCAGGACCCGGCGGTCGGCGAAATGGTTATCCGTCATGATGTCTCACGGTGGTCACGACCCGTTTGTCACGCACCAGGGTTCTGCCGGCATGTTTGGTGCTCAGTTGGGTTTTCGCGGCAACACGATGAGTTGCTGTCGGCATGATGTGGGTTGGCGTTGCCAGGGCACCAGCGGGAGGAAGTGGCGTCGGCGGGGCGACAGGGGAGACGGCTACCGCCGCTTCGATCCGCGCGGCTGTAGCCTCAACCCCGGCGGGCACTGCTGGAGGCTCGGCTGGAGTGCTGCTCGATTTGGTTCCCTTGAAGAGAAGATAGGATTCACCAGTGAAGATGATGGTCTCGCCATTTGACAGGATCCGAAAGCCTTGCCCGGTGATGTCGCCGGAAGGTCCGTGGCCTTCGACAGGGTCGTGACCATCGGCGGAATTGTCGGACAGGTTGGCATGCGCGCGCTGCGTCACGAACCGCGTGCCGTTTTCGTGGATAAGGTTGACGTCCGCGAAAAGATCTAGCAGCTGGGCCTGTGATTGGTATATCCCGGTCGCGGCCGTCAGTACGACGGACGCGCCGCCGTGAACGGTCATCACCGCCTTGGGCCTTTCCAGTGCCATTACATCATTCCGGTCGGGCACTTGTCGGCCGATTGCAGCCGTCACGACATAAGGTCTGTTGTACCGATCGAGTCCGCCATAACGAAGATTGACCATCCGCAGCTCCCGCGCCTCGCGCATGTCGATCGCGGGAAAACCGAGCCGCACGCTTTCCAAAAGCGGGGTCAGCCGGGGCCAGCCGGCTACCAGCAGCAAGAGTGTCACCCCGATCGCCGGCAACACGCGCTTCAAGAACGCAACGCGCCGGCTATAGCGGTCGTCCATTACCGGAGCCCGCCGGCGCCCGGCGGGTGGATGCGACCTCGCCGCCGCACCGCGGGGCGACCCCGCTTCTCGCTCCAGCACCTTCACCGGCAGGCGCATCCTTCCCACCTTAGGCAACGCCCGCCCGCAAGCAGTCGTGCATGTGGAGAAAACCGATCGGTCGTCTGTCTTCGTCGGAGACGAAGAGCGCGGTGATCGCAAAACGGTTCATCAGTCCCAATGCGTCCGCCGCCAGCGCCGCGGACGAGATTGTTTTTGGTTTGCGGTGCATGACTTCCGCCACAGAGCGCTCCAGCAGCTCCGCGCCCATGTGCCGGCGCAGGTCGCCGTCGGTGATGACCCCGATCAGGCGGCCTCCCGAATCGCACGCGCCGACGCAGCCGAAGCTCTTTGCTGTCATCACGAGAATTGCGTTGGACATCCGCGCGTCAGGCGATACGAGAGGGATTTCGTCCCCCATATGCATGATGTCGCGGACCCGCAGCAAACGCCGGCCAAGCCTTCCGCCGGGGTGAAACAGCTGAAAATCGGCAGAGGAGAAGCCCTTGCGCTCGAGTAAAGCGATCGCAAGCGCGTCCCCCAAGGTCATCATCATCGTGGCCGAGGTCGTCGGCGCAAGCCCCATCGGGCAGGCCTCGGCCGCTGACGGCAGCAGGAGCACGACGTCGGCTGCCTCGGCGAGCGTCGAACGGGACCCTCCGGTGATCGCGATAAGCGGAATCTCAAAGCGCCGGGAATAGGCGACGATGTCGGCGAGTTCTGCGGTCTCACCGGAATTCGACAGAGCGAGGATCGCATCGTCGGATCCGATCATGCCGAGATCGCCGTGGCTTGCTTCGACGGGGTGAACGAACTGCGCGGGAGTGCCTGTCGAAGCAAGGGTGGCCGCGATCTTACGGCCGACATGACCGCTCTTGCCGATCCCGGTAACGATGATCCGTCCTTGTACCGCAACGCAGGCGCCCACGGCGTCCTCGAACCGGGCGTCGAGCGCTTCCGATAGATCTTCGAGTCCGTCGATTTCGGCCCGTATCACTCGGCGGGCGACGTCGAGATCGGTTTCCCCGCTCGACCGGCGGCCCAGGGCTTCGACCTGCCCTACCGCGGCAACCGAACTCCGGTCAACCGGCATCGAAAAGACCCCCACTTCCCCCGACTACGCAGCTAATGCGCGAAGATGTCTTGCTCCGGCCAGCCCTCGAGATCAAGCAGAACGCGATGGGGCAAAAATTCGAAGCAGGCGCGGGCCAGCACATCGCGCCCCTCGCGGGCCAGCATCACGTCGAGTCGGGAGCGCAGGGCGTGGAGATGGAGCACGTCCGAGGCGGCGTAGCGAAGCTGTTCTTCGGTCAGGTTGGGCGTCCCCCAATCAGAGCTCTGTTGCTGTTTCGACAGATCTATGTTCAGCAGATCCTTACACAAATCGCGCAATCCGTGGCGGTCTGTAAAGGTGCGCACCAGCCGCGAGGCGATCTTGGTGCAGTAGACCGGTGCCGCCATAACACCGAGGTAGTGGTAAAGCATGGCGAGATCGAAGCGCGCAAAGTGAAAGAGCTTGGTCACGCCGGGGTCGGCGAGAAGACGCTTCAGCCGGGGTGCGCCGTAGTCGCCCGGTGCGAACTGAACGAGATGCGCGTCCCCATCCCCCGCCGAGAGCTGTACGAGGCACAGCCGGTCGCGCTGCGGGTTGAGTCCCATCGCCTCGGTGTCGATGGCGACCGCCGGCCCGTAAGCGATGCCTTCGGGTAGGTCGCCGCGGTAAAGCTTGTGGGTCATCTCACTTCGACGATGGGGTGCCGTCCGCGCATCGGTGCCATGCACCCGCCAAGCCTGGTGCGCCCGAGTGGAGTCGAACCACCACTCCTTTCGGAACACGGACCTGAACCGTGCGCGTCTGCCAATTCCGCCACGGGCGCTCTCTGAGGCATCCGGAGCGGCCGGAGATAAGCCTGGGCCCACGCGGTGTCAACGGGAACGGTCTGTCCGGACGCATCACGGCATCGGCTTGACCACGACCTTGATCGCGTCGTCGATTCGCTCGCGGGCGTATTTGAGGGCAGTCGGCAGCTCGTCGAGCGGGAAGGTGTGGGTGTGGATGAGCCGCGCATCGAACCGCTTCTGCTTCATCAGCGTCATGGCCCGATGAGTGGCGCTCTGGCCCTCGCCGCGAATCCCGAAAACATAGATGTTGTTGCGCACCAAATAGGCGAGGTCGACCGGAACCGGGTCTTGCGGGAAAGCGGCTAGGCAGATCCGGCCGCCGCGGTTGACCATTTGCGCTGCCTCGTTGAGCGCCTCGGGTGCGCCCGAACATTCGACCACGAAGTGCACGCCTTTGCCTGCAGTGATGCGCTTGACTGCGGCGACCGGATCCTCCCGGCGGGCGTTGATCACGTGATCGGCGCCGAGCTTTTTGCCGAGATCGAGCCGCCTGTCGCGGGTACCGGTGAGAATTACCGGATCGGCGCCGAGCGCTTTGGCGACCGCGACCCCGAGGAGTCCGATCGGCCCGGGCCCGGTGACGACGACCCCCTCGCCAGCGATCAAACCGCCGAGCACGTCGAGGCCGTACATCGAAGTTCCAGCGGTGACGACCAG